>JBGTHU010000502.1:0-2111 GCA_041745975.1 Mariniblastus sp. | reverse complement strand
TGTCGGCTCGTCCGGCATGAGCGGAAGTTTTGAAGTTAGCCAACGATCCCAAAGGCACGTCGGAAAAAGGGGTCAACCCCTCTCCAGACAGCCGTTAGCCAACTTCGGACGACCGTTTTTACCAATCCACAACTCCCCTTCAGGGTCTGACCCCTTATTCAGATAGCTTATAGGCAAGTTCACCCCGTTGAATCCTCCGCCGTGCCCGGTCAGCTAAACCGGCAGGGGCAGCGGAGCAACAGTAGCGCATCAAGAAATCGCTACAACCCCACCATTTTGACAGCCCACCGTTAGATCAACTGGTGGTCAACTGGTAAAATCGGCATAAGCGATGCATGGTGGCTCAGCTAATAGGAACTTGCAATGATGACTGTAGATTCAGTAGTGACAATCGCCATTTTTCGATTAGAGTCAATTAATCCACTTGATTTGGATGGGGGCATGATTACAATCAGCGCTTCGAAATGAGATTTAATTCACAGTTTTTCGGACTAACCGCTGGTGTCAACCAAACGTTGAATTATAAAGATTCAGCAACCCGTTGGCATCAACGTTTGAATTACGGCATCAGTAAGACGAGCGGCAGTTAATAAACTACCATTGGTAGCGCAGCGGCGCAAGCCGCCCGTCAAGTTTTTAACTGCCGCTCGCCTAAAAACTTAAAAAAATCGGACAAGAGCGGGTCGAATAAAATTCGATGTCACCCAAAAGAACGGAGTGCGCGCGGATGGAATTGACGCAAAGATCTGGCCTGATTAGGGCCAAATTCCCACAATTCCTTGCAGCAGGTTCGAGCTTCTATATCAAGCAAGGGCGCGAACTCGACTCGCGCATTTACTGGCACCGCTCGGTGAATGAACTGACACTGGCCGAATCTCTTGAGGATTTGGCGTGCTCCTTGCGAGTCGAGGCGGATGTGACCGGAAAGCCTGTCGAACTCGATCAAGCCCCTTCGTTTTCGATCACCTACCGATCGCAATGGGGGTAGCTAATCTGCATATTCTGTTGAAAATGCACCCGATACCTATTTCGGCCAGCTAAATTCTGAAGACACGCATTCTACTCAAGAGATATCATAGGCCCAACTAGCCCCATAATTCATGCAACTCATCAAATTATTTTTAAACCTTTTGCTGATGTGTGCGGTGATTCCACTAGTCGCAGCCACTAGCTATTACGCGGTGCTCGCCATGGTTGGATTGTGTTGGCCAGTTTCCCGTACGAGACGGAAATTGGTCGAGAGGCCAGATGATCATCAATTGCCATCATTTGCCATTGTTGTTCCAGCACATAACGAAGAATTACATATCGCCAAAACAATTCACTCGCTTCAAGCGATTCAATATCCGCAAGAATTAGTTTCAATTGTTGTGGTGGCAGACAATTGTACAGACCAAACTGCACAGTTGGCGGACGAGTGCGGAGTTCGATGTTTAATTCGAAACAACATGGAACAACGAGGGAAAGACTGGGCCTTGGACTGGGCGTTTGGATACTTGTTGTCGGAAAGCCACGATTACATTTTAATTGTTGATGCCGACTGTGTCGTCGATCCCTTAATCTTGCGCAGCCTTGCGGCAAGAGCAGCTTCAGGATTACGAGTTTTTCAGACCAATAATATTGCGGAGAATCCGGATGACTCGCCGATCAGTTATTTGGCGGCGGTTGCCAACCGCCTGGAAAACAACTACTACTGCCACCCTCAATCAATTCTGGGCCAATCGGTCTTTTTGCGTGGTACCGGCATGTGTGTACATGCCGATATCCTGAGAAAAACTGAATGGATTGCTGGAAGCGAGGTCGAAGATCTTCATTATTCGCTGCGGCTTCTGCAGAATCGAATCCCCATCGCTTTTGTATCTGAGACCGCCGTCTATTCAAATTTTCCGATTGGGCTTCATGAGCTTACGGTCCAACGAACACGATGGTTACGTGGGGGCCAAACTGCCGGACGAGTTTCTACTTGGTCGTTGTTTGCCCATGCGATCAAACGTAGAAATTTTACATTGATGGCGGTCGCGTGGAACCTGTTCGCACAGAACCGTGTTCAACTTGTGATCTGCACCTTGCTCCTGTCACTTCTTGCGGCAATGAATTGGCTAATTTTTGAT
>JBGTHU010000501.1:0-2642 GCA_041745975.1 Mariniblastus sp. | reverse complement strand
GGCTGATGAGCATCACCGCATCATTCAAAAGATCAAGGGCGGAGTTGGTTTTGCCGAACAGCAACTTATCGAATCCTCGCTGGCCCGTATGGAACAGACTTCCGTCGAAAATTAGTGACTTGGTAACCTTCCTCGCGGTGGTTAGTAAGTCGAGGCGGCTGTCAAAATTTTCGTGGTAAATACATAAAAAGACCGATAAAGGTCGTGTTGGGCGTCTCGGCAGGAGATTCAGTCTCCTGACAATTTCTCAATGCCATACATTGAAGCGATCGGTTTCGTGAACTTTTTGACCGTTTTTTTTCAAGTGCTGTTGTGCTGTTAACTAGTTTCAATAATCGTGGAAAAGTGACTGAGCAAAAGGTTTGCCAACGGCGATTTTTACCGTATAATGAAACGATCGGTTGTTTAAAATTCTTTCTCGGTTCCAAAAAGGTTGAATTTTTCGCCAAGTTGTCTCGGCGGGGGCCTCGACCTCCCCAAGAAATTCGCGGATTTTGCAAGGCGATAAGTAGCCGTGAACGGTTACCCAAAAATTTACACCTGATGATTACGGAGTCTGACCAGGACTCCTTTATCTGGCTCCATTTTTTCTGCCGTACGTTTTATTAGATTTCTTCACTCCCCGCAGGTAGCTTCAATTGTTTCGTTTATCCAAATTTCAATTAATTTTGATTTTCACCGCGATTGTATTGTTGCGAATTTCAATCGGCTATCACTTTTTCGTTGAGGGAATCGCGAAATTACGACCTAGTGGTGAGTTCACTTCTCAATACTTTTTGCTTCAAGCCAAAGGACCACTGGCCGATCATTTCTTGAGCTATTTGGATGATCCGCGTGGTTCCGTTCGACTTTGTCTCGATGCACAAAATCCGCTGAAACCGACTCAACAAGAATTGACTGATCCCAAAATCTCCCCTGCGTTCACTTACATGATTTGGGACGATTTCGTCGATCGGGTTCGAAGTCGGCTTACACTCGACAAAGTCGAAACGGACGGAGTTGGCTTGAATTTAGCGATTCAAGAGGGTTCTTTAGCCTCACAAGCTGACCAAGTGTTGGCGAATCATAAGGAATTGTTGCAAGATTTCCTCGATGCCAACCAGGTCGAAATCGTGTCTTGGTTTGCGACCAGTGACCGATTGCAAGGCTTTGCTCGCGATGGCGATCAACGCCAGCAAGTGATTCAAGGGGTTGATTCGTTAAGGGATCAGGTTGCCACAATCCAACAAGACCGCAATAAAAAGTTTCAAGAGTGGGTCTGGGAAGTTGAGGCAATCTGGGATTCCTTGGAACAGGAAATTAATTTTTTGACGCGGCAAACTGATTCGGCTGCAATGCCTTTCGCCTTACACCGCCCGTTTGATCAGCCCGGAAGCTGGCAAAAATGGATTGATCGAATCATACCATGGTTTGATGTGACAGTCGGTGTGTTATTGTTGTTGGGGCTATTTACTCGTTTGGCTGCTGGGGCCGGCGGATTGTTTTTAGCTTCTGTGTTGGCGACCCAACCTCCTTGGGTTGCCGGTTCGGCATTCGACCCGCTGTATTTAATTGAATTTGCAGGATGTATTGTGTTGTTTGTCGCCGCTGCAGGGCGTTTCGGCGGTCTGGATTTTTTCCTGCATTCATTCCTGCGACGGCGGAAAGATTCGTTTGTTTCAACGGTTGCCACCGAAGTAAGCGATACGGGATCACCGTCGGCAACTCAGCGTCCCGTTGTCATTCAGTCGGGACAATGATTTCATCCCGGCTTTGTTCGAACTTCGGTAGCAAACGCTGGCATTATTGAGGATCAATACAAATTCATCGGTTTTATCGATACAAACATCTGGGATAGCATTGGGTTGCTGGCCCATTAAACCTTAAATTAGTGATGCCTTTATAGGCACGGAGCAAAAAATGGTTGAACTTTCAATGGAAGACCGTCAGATTGGTCGCGACAATTATTATTCGGCAGTAGGCGCTTTCGAAAAATTTCACCGTCGCGATTTCTTGATCAGATCAATCGCGGCGGGTGGTTTGACTGCCGCGGGAGTCGGTGCAATGTATTTCGGCTATCAGCGCCCCAGCCGCCAAGTCCGAGTATGTGTGATTGGAACCGGTGACCAAGGCAGCGTTCTGATGGGCTCGATCAATCCCGAATACGTTCAAGTCACTGCGATTTGCGACATCCGACCGTCGAGTGTACATCGGGCCTTTCATGGTGACTGGACCAGCAACAACACGATACGTGTTCGCCCCGGTTTGATGAAAGTTTATGGCTGGAAATCCGAGGACGAAGCACGTCGGAACGTGACTATTTACAACGATTGGAAGGACGCAGTAGCGGATCCAAACATCGACGGAGTCATCATCGCCACGCCACTCGAATCGCATGCTGAAATTGCGATCGAAGCGATGCGCAACGGCAAGCACGTCTTGTGCGAAAAATTAATGGCACACAGCGTGGCCCAGTGTAAATTGATGGCCCGCGCCGCTGACAAATACTCGCGATTTTTGTCGGTAGGACATCAGCGCCATTACAGTATTCTCTACGACAATGCGGTGAATTTAATTCGCTGGGGGCTGTTGGGTGAAATTCATCATATTCGAGCCCAGTGGCACCGCAATAACTTGCCCGGAAACGATACCTGGGCTCTGCC
>JBGTHU010000500.1:0-18143 GCA_041745975.1 Mariniblastus sp. | reverse complement strand
ACTCCCAGCGATTGCAAGAACGTCGAACTGACGATTTGTCGAGGAGTCTGGCCCTGATGCGGGAGAAGCCAATCGGGCATTTGCGGTGCGTAAAAGGCATGCAGCAAAAATAGGATCGCCAACATCGGTACGATCCAGCCGATCGTTCGCCGAGTCGACTCCAGCACCAGCACCAACCCGATCACACCAATCCAATAATCCAAACGAGTCTCGTCGCCGGCCCGTTCCCCCAGCGAAACAGGTTTGGCATAGAATTCGCTCTCCGGCCACCAGCCACTAAATATAGGTTCGGTTTGAATGAAAATATACCCAAAACAAACGACGCTCAGCACCGCTCCCATCCAGCCCATTCCTCGATCAAACCGGCTCCACCAATGAATCCCGGTGGGTTGTGCAGCTATGGATTTTACTTGCTGGTCGGTTTGCCCGTCCAGCCCTTGCTGGTTGGTAGATTCGTTTTGACTATCACTTTTTGAACCCGGCAGTCGGTTGGCCCGCTTGAGACCCGGAACCGTTAAAAAACAAAGCGTCATTCCCAACATGGTAAACAACGCCAGAGCTGATTGAGGCTGAAGGACGTTAAAGTTCACAAACAGAATCGTGAACAGGCAAAGCAACCCGCAGATGGTGGTTACCATAGAAATCCCAAATGTTCAATTACTTGGCTGGCGATGTGACCGGAGAGATGGATGGGGTTGTCACAGCGGCGTCGTCGTCGAGGATACCGATTTCGCGATAAAAACGAATTGCCCCAGAATGAAAATCTGTTCCGACATAGCGGGCGACATTGTTTTCATTGATGGCGCGTCCAGCTGGATGTTGCTTTACAATGTCGGCTCGATGTTCCCAAATTCGCTTGGTCAGTTGATAAATTAATTCTTCATTCACAGAGGCATGAGTGATCAACTGCATCGATCCGACGTTGATCGCAGGAAAATCTTGCTCGAGCCCTGTATAGGTTGCATCTCCATTGGCATTTTTGGCGGGGATCTTGGCGGGTTGAAAAAAAGGATAGTCGGCCACCAGTTGATCGATGGTCGCGGGGTCAAAAGGAATAAAGAACAAATCCATCGTGCTGGTGGCCTGCGTAATTGCGGGCATGGGAATCGCTCCCCCCATAAACGCAGCATCGATCTCGCCATCTCCCAATAACTGCACCGCCGTTGTGTAATCCGCATTGACTGGGGTGAAGCTCGACTCGTTGACTGTATACTTCACGCCGTGGGCAGACATCAACGGGCCTAAAAACGTCTCAAATCCAGCCCCTGCCGGCCCCACCGCGACTCGCTTTCCATTTAGATCCGCAAAGCTACGAATACCGGAATTTCGCTTGGTGACAAATACGCCAATCTTGGGGGCTAGTGTAGCCACCGCCCGCAGGTCGTAAGCCTCTCGCCAGATCCCCTCTCCTTTGACTGCATAAAAACTGATGGCCGCATTGGACATACCCAGCAAGACTTCTCCCTTGTCCAACATCCGAATGTTTTGTTGAGTCCCTTTGGTTCCTTCGGGTTGGACGGTCCAATCGGCTGCCCCCTTGTTTTCGTTCAAGACAGCTGCGATGGCATTGCCAACCACGAAGAATGCACCGCCGCTGGGAGCCGTTCCCAAAGGGATAAAACGGGGGCTGGCATCAGGCGATGGGTTCCCTTTCGCATTGCCATTACCCCCAGTAGTGGGAGTCCGAGTGGCCCCCTGATCCGGATCGCAGCCGATCAAGACAATAGATGTCGTTAGCAAAATTCCAAGAAATAGCTGGGCAGTTTTCATAATTCAACCACGTAATTCACTTGCGTTAATCAATCGGTGCCGATGGAGCGGCGGTAAACATTTAAAGTTTACGGGCAACGATTGGTTTGTGTTATCATTATTCTAACGCAAACCTCACTTTGATGCGATGGCTGAGAGAGGATGGTGGATTAAATTACGCTATTGACGCCCTGGGCGATCATTTTTGTGCGACCTGAATCATCGTACCAAATACAACGTTGGGTCGTCGATGACAAAAGGAGTCGACCATGTCCGGCCATCATCTCCGTTGCAGACGTTGAAAAAGAAATTACGAAACAGGGAGGCGCGCTGCCCGTAGGGAAGACTGGTCGCGATATGGTCTTCAGCCGTTAGGTCATCCACACCGGGGCGAGCGTAATAATGCACTAAGCCATCGGGAGAGAAACTCATTCCCAATGTCCACCATCCGGTTTGCGTGATGTCCGGCCCGGTAATTTGATGACCTCGTTGGTCTGCCTTGAGCCACATATATAATCGAGGAGGATTATTCTCGCTCAGCGGTTGGCGAGGGTTTTCGGCTCTGAGGTTAATGAATATGCCCGGCCAACTTTCATCGTTCTTGACCACTTGTTGACCGCCTCGACGATGACCGACCGATTGGATGACTTTGTTTTGCGTTTCCAAAGTGGCTCGAAATGCGAAATGACAGCCAACGTGGGGGATCCATTGATCCATCGGTGGTAACCAGACTCGGGTTATCACACTGGGAGATTGGCTGACGGGCACCTTCCCAATTCGCTGGTAGACGTTGGCGACAAAATCGTCTTGTTGCTGGCGATAGGTTGGCCGGCTGCCCCCCGTCTGCAATGACCGCAACAATAGCGCACCTTCGCTGCCAGGCAACCCCCCGGCCGGAGTCGGAATGCGTTCAATTTGATCGGGCTGCCCACGCTTGGCACCTTCGTACCACCGCTGGTTATCAGCAATACCTGCGGGCAAATTGCGTTTCAGTGTGGTTTCACCATCGTTGTAGATTTTAGGCAGATTAAATTGATATCCCCAGTTCGGGTCTTCAAAGTCGTCGCCGACTTCCTGTACTGCTTGACCGGTTCCAGGAATCAATGCTTGGGTAGCCGGATTGCCGCTAGGGAGCGACGCGTTTATCTGTTGAGCGAACAATTGGTTTGTCGCGAAATGTAAAACGACGACGCTGCCGACCACGGTAAAGGCCAGCCTGCACGATCGGTAGAAATTCGAACTTAAATGGAATTTGTAAAACAACTTCATCGGACCCTCCTTGGTATTTGAAGCTTCAGTTTTTGATTTCAGGATAACGAGCGGCGGCAAATAAAATCCGATCCACTTGGGACGCTGTTCGGCGAGACCCAACGGCTCAACGACGCCTCATAATTCGGCCTCCTCGCACGGGAATCGCCGAACGATTTGGTGTCGAGTCGCTGATCGATGAATTTTGATCGGGGTTGACCAACTGGACTTTGGGTTGCGAGCTCAATACCTTTCCGAGTTCAGAGGATGGCAGCCGCTGGTTCACCGTAAATTGTGTGAATTCGGGGGCTTCACCATACATTCGCAAGGCATACAACCGCAACGCACGCAGCGCATGTCCCTTGGGACCGACATCCGTGCCAACCAGTGGTCGCTGAGGATGGAAGTCAGACTCCATCAGCCGCAACAGGGCATCCACCATGGCTGAAACAGAAGCGCTGAGGAGCGTTTCGTCGTCCAGTGAGATCGCCAGCCATTCCAGCGCATGTCCGGTGGAATAAATCAGTTTAATCGGATCGGAACTAGTACTTCTACCTTCAAAAAATTCTGCACTGAAGGTCCCATCCGAGTTGATCATCCGCAACGCGGTTTTGTGGTATTCGTTGACAAACTGAGCGGCTCGTTTCCAAGCGCCATCGATCGGCTCACCCCGACTATGACGGACGGCAACGGAAAAGGATAGCCCCATCAGCCGATGCGTTCCACCGCAGGCTGCTCCGTTGATCGGCTGTCGCAATTCTTCTTCAATTAGTCGAGCAATATCCCAATTTCCACCCCGTTGGTCTTGCCATGTTTCGTCGCTGTTCAAGTAATAGGACAACCCGATCAGCTTGAATGTCAATTCGGTTCTGGGGATGCAGGTTGATTTTTCGTATTCCACCAAGTCGGCGATCGTAAGATGGTTGTCGCCCCATTGGATGGGATGATCGATCGGAGCGTTGACTTGCGCCAAGATTGCCAGCAGTTGCCCTTCGTGACCTTGAAAACCATTTCCTACGTTAACCGACAATTTCCCATTCTGCAGTCTTAACAATTGGCGATCATGCCCGCGTCCATTGGCCGCAAGATAGTCAATGGCGTTAATGTGGTGTCCCTGAGTGGTGACCATCGACTGTCGCCCATAGGATAAGATTCCATGCATGATGCTCCATGGTCGCAATCGATCCGCATTGACTGGATGACGATAGTAGTTCTGCAGGCACTGTTGGATTCTCTCCCTTCGAGTGGCAAACGCTTCGGGAAGTTCGTCTCGATAGATGGGTTGTTGGCTCCAGGCTTCGTTCCATACTTTTTTATTGCCCGACGAATCTGCAACGTCAGCAGTCACTATCAAAGACCTCGTTGACGGGATGGAGGCAGCTACCGAATTCTCGGAAGTGCTGGCTATCGCGATGGGAAACTTTGGAAGTGCCGGTATAAAGCGATCGGACTGCTCGACCTGTCCTGCAAACCAGTATTGGAACGTCCCTGGACAGAGATACGCTGCAGATTGGTGCGAGTCGCTGGATGTTATCGGATCATCCGTGTTACCTGGTAGGAAAATGATTTCGTTCAAAACGGGCGTAACAGCGACAATAAATAGCAGACTCAAAAAATGAAACATGCGTTGCGGGGTTTGTGGCGAGTGAAGGGGTCAATCGAGAAAAACTTCGTTTTCAATCTGTCCGGCGACAAGCGACGCAAGTCAGCGAACGAAAGCTATTCTTCAGTATCGGCAACCGACCAAATGGTGTTGATGAATCTGGGATGAGGTTATCGAGTTTCGCCAACGCCAGCGAGGGCTTCTATGGCTTCTGTTGACGGTTTGGATGATGCGGATAAGGGAGAATTTGCCGATCGACGTAGAGATCGACGTAGAGATCGACTTAAACGTCAGCACGATGTTGTGAGCATTCGAGAGGCCTGACAGTTGTTGGACACGTAAGCAGAGGGGGAAGTGACTGTGAAACGAAAGCAACAACGAGGCGATTGTCCACCGAGCATTAAAAGGAACGTAATCGTTGGCCAAATCACGGGAATTACTGATCTTCGATGGGCTTGAGACTCATACCGCCGCTGGCCCGAATTTCGACTTGATAGACTTGCCCTTTCTCTCCCACCAAATAATTGGCTTGGCCGTGGCTGGTGCGAATGCCCAATTCTTTTTGCAATTCCCGCGAATTGGCAACTTTCCAAAAATCACTCCAGATTTTTTGCTCGAACTCGTTTTGAGTTTCCGAATGGTAAACTCCCGGCGGTTGGGATTCGGATTCGACATCGAGGCGTTTGGCATCAGCGGGTCTTTCCAGTTCTCCAAAAATGCTCTTGAACACGAATAGCGATGCAGCGCGCAGTTCGTCCGCCTCTTCGACGTAGGTATCATCAAAGGTCACGATCCAGCCGTCGATGTAAATCCGCTCTCCCTTGATGGTAAAATCCTTGGCAGCACCGACGGGTTGATTGTTGCGATCAACTTCAAAAAATCGAACTTGCATAAAGGGTTCGCCTTGATCATCAATCCCTTTCTCCATCACTTCAACGTGCGCGATTCGCTGGTCGACTTTTAGCAGTTTCAGCGAGGTCTCAAGCCGTTCCTTGAGTTTGGTCAATTCGACATTTTCCAATTTGACGGAGAGCAATTCTTGGGCTTGTTCCTGAAAGGATCGCTCCATTTTTTCCAATTCAAGTTTGATCTCGGCCAAATTCGCCTTGACTTGATTGGCTTCTAAACCAGGCCGAACATAATTGTCATAACCCAACCAACCGCCATATCCGACAACTCCGGTAACGACCACCATCAGCGATGTTCGAACGGCACTGTTAACAGTTTTGATGCTGGAGAGAATTTCTGTCATTACCGAATCATTTTGCAAATTGGCCAAAAAAATAAAAATGCTGGCGCGATCACTGATTGCCACCAGCTTAATTGTTAAAAGTATCGTCAGTTGAGATAGTCTTCGTTGAAAAAACAAAAAACTTAACCAGCGCAGACCGATTTTTGCAAATATTAATCGCAAGCCCTTAGCCTATTATGCCAGCTAAACGACAATTTGCGTAACCGTTCACCAGCAGAAAGGGAGGTCGACCTCCCTGAAATTTTTGGCCAATGTTTCTAAAACGAAAACAACCTGGTACCGGTTTCAATCTTCCTCAACGATATGCATTCTCGGTATCATCATAAAATTGGCGATCACAGGAATGCCACAACGGCAATCCGTGTTGTACTCGATGGGCCAACTCTCTGACTTTGTCTCCCGACCCAGGGAGAGCCTCGGTTGACGAAAACTTGTCTTCTCCGATCGGCTTGGGTTCGAAATCCCATTGGCCATCTCGAATTGCACTTAAAACTGATTCTCTCACGATGTAATCCTCACTTTCTGTTAAAAGTCATGCAAATCGAGTCCTTTCTTTCCTTAACGCCTCCTGAAGCAGTTGATCTGGATTAGGTATGAGTAGACAGCAGGGAAAATTTCCCCTGGCCTCCATATACCACCCTCGCCTTTCACAAAACTGCTTGAAAAAAAAATGATCGCACATTTAACTTAAGGAATCCAAATTTCAAATTTCTCTCAAACCTGAACTCACGAATTTCAAATCTTAATTTCGAATTTGAAATTTTCATTAAGAAAATCTCCGATGTTCACTAATATCTTGATAAATTTGCGAATGTCAAGAAAATTTTGGCAATTGGGCGAAAATATTTTTATATCTTGTGTTCGTGGCGTTAGACCCGCGATTCTTGAAAAGTTCAGTTAGTAGGCTTTTTCCGCAAATTGGGCTGGCAAGTTCCCGTTAAAAACGCTATGAAACTCCCTCCAAGGGAAGCGGCAGATAAAAATTATCCTGTTTTAGCTGATCGGCAGCTAAAAATTCCCCCTAAGTAAAGTAAACGCCTCTTGGTAAGACAAAACTACTTGGGGGGCGGGGAATTCTTGTCTGCAAGTCGATAACATGAATAACTCTCGGTTAAAACACTGATTTAATTGTTAATGCAAGAAACTGTTCCCCACCAATTAATCACCCATTCCGGCGAACTGGCTCAGTTCTGCCGCAGAGCCAGTCAGAGCCCTTATTTGGCTTTTGACACCGAGTTCATTTCCGAAAATCGCTACCGTCCCAAACTGTGCTTACTGCAAGTGGCAACGGAATCGGAATACGTCCTGATTGACACGATGGCGATTGATTCCGTGATCCCGTTTTGGGAATTACTGGTGCAGGGGGATCACACGACGATTGTTCACGCGGCGCGGGAAGAATTTTTATTTTGTTTTCGGGCAACGGGCCAGCGACCCAAAAAATTATTCGATATCCAAATGGCAGCGGCGATGGTGGGGTTCGAGTATCCCGCCGCGTACAGCAACTTGGTTGGCAAAATCTTGGGGGTTTCGCTGCAAAAAGGCGAAACCCGTACTGATTGGCGGAAACGTCCCTTATCCTCAGCTCAAACTGAGTACGCATTACAAGATATCGTGCACTTGATTCCGATCTATCATGAGCTGTCCAAACGATTGGAACGACAACAACGAAGTGATTGGCTGACAGAGGAGATGGAATCGTGGCTGGATTCATTGCAGGAATTCGAAATCGAACCGCAATGGCATCGCGTTCCTGGAATCTCGAATCTGAGCGGACGCGCTTTAGCCACCGTGAGGGAGCTATGGATTTTTCGGGATGCCGAAGCCAGCCTTCGCGACAGATCTCCGAGGCGGATCTTACCCGATGACTTGCTGGTTGAATTGGCTCGCCGAGGGACCGAAGACCGTAAAAAATTAAAGGCCATTCGCGGATTTGAACATCGAGTTTCGGAAAATTTAATTGCCGGGCTTTCGGCAGCGATCAAACGGGCGAACGCGTTGCCCAGCGATCAGCTCCCGACCCGATTCAATCGGGGCAAGGGTATCAATTTAGGGTTGTTAGGGCAGTTTCTAAATACGGCACTAAGAATCATCTGTGATCAGGAGAGTATCGCCGCTGGGTTAGTGGGAACGTCGCACGACTTGCAAGAATTGGCCGCTTGGCACCTACAGCTGGTGGAAAAAGAGCCCTTGCCATTGATGGCTTCAGGCTGGCGAGCGGAAATCATTGGCAAAACGATCGAGGAGATTTTGGATGGAAAACTGGCGATTCAAGTGGGGAATGCCCAATCGGATTCCCGCTTGAAGATATTGCCAGTCAAATAAAAGTTGTCCTACGATCTTAGTCGCTATCGTTCACGAATACTTATCGCCTCAACGAGTCGGCGAAATTTGTAGGGAGTTCGAGGCTCCCGCCGAGACAACTCTTTGCCAATGCCACATTTTGAAAAATAATTGTTTCGGCTGGAGCCTCAACTTCCCTACCGGCCCGTGAACGGTTGCCTTTTAGTTTTGTTACTGTCCAGCATCTGTCGGCTGCCGTTTGCCTTGCAATTGCTGCTTGAATTGTGAACGCAAATCGCGTTCTGGCAGATTATATTTGGGGCCGGTCAACTTATCTAATTTCCGTCGCTGGTTCGGAGTCAGCTCTTTCAACAGTTCGGCTTGAGCCTCTGCTTTGAGTTGATCGACTTTTTCTTTTAGTTGTTGTTCTATTTCCTTACTTCGCTTCCGCAACCGTTCGACTTGCTCATCGGAAATTTCCAACATCTGCATCATCTTTTCATTGGCCAAGGCCTCAGCCGCACCGGCGCGGTTGAGGTGCAGTTGAGTGGAAATTTGTTGCAGTCGTTCGATTTGATGGGGCAATAGCATGCTTTCCATTTTGGCTCGTTGATCCTCTTGCATTTCTTTGATCAGCTTACCCAGTCCCTGCATGCGTCCGGGTTCGAAGCGACCGTCTTGGAGGTCGCCCACTTGTTCTTGAATTCGCTTGGAAAATTCCTCTTGAGACTGTTTGATTTTTTCCAGTTGGCTGCCTGCCAATTCGATTTCTTTTTGAATATCCTCATCGTTGAGCAGCGCAAATGGATCGCTGGGCCCGGCCATTGATCCCAAGCCCAAACCAGCCTCGCCTCCCATCAAGGTCAGCGGCATGCTTGAGATCCTCATCGGCCCTCCACCAATTGAAGATCCAGCAAAGACCATGGTGTTTCCGCCTTCGTCGGAGAACATGCTGATCGTTGCTTTCTCTTGTTGAATGGTTTCCGTTCCTTCGGATTCTTGTTGGCCATGAGCTGAGCCAATAAGAAAGATGGTTGACAGACCCAACGTAACAACCTGGCTGAGGGCGGACTGAAACTGGTGGCCCGAATGTGTAATTCTGTAACGCTTCATTAAATGTTCCTTTTTCTGTTGAGAATTTTTGATAGTGATCACCGCTCAGTTTAGTTGTCTTTTTTTTGTTGTTGTTTCAACGATTCTAGTTCACGTGTCAGCGATTCGATTTGCTGTTGCAACAATTCGATTTGTTGATTCGTATTGGGTTTGATAGGTGGCTGTTTTCCTTGCCGCTGCATCTCAAGCAACAGCCGCTGCGCATTCGGTTTGGAGCGGGCTTCGCCATCAGCGTCTTCCCCTCGCCGCAATAGCTGTTTTCGATTTTGTTCCAATACTCCTCGGAATCGCTCAAGTTGTTCGAATCGTTCTTCGAACCCTTCGAAATGTTGTTCCATTTTCTTGAAATGTTCTTCCAGTCGTTCGAGTGCTTCGACCTCCGACATCATCTCATCCCCCAGAATCATCCCTGGCAGTGCTCGCTCAAAACGAAACTGGAATCCGGGGTTTTCCTGCAGTCGCTCCCGAATTCCCGGGGGTAATTCGCCTTCGAAACCCAACTGTTCCAACATGAATATGCCTTCGGGCAAGAACGAAATTCCAGGATTTTGGGGACGTAGCTGAGGAGTGACCGAGATCGTCATTTCCTCATCGTCCCTGACAACAATCAGAACCAGTTCTTTTCCTTCCTCACCTGTGTTTTGAACGACATCGACCAAGTCTTCCGCTCGTGCCACCGGCTTGTCTTCGGCATACAATAAAACGTCATTGGCCTTCAACCCGGCTCGTTCTGCTGGTGAATCGGCCATGACTTGTAGAATGACCAGTCCTGTACCCGAATCAAGATTCTTTCGCTCAGCCAAGGCGGAGGGCACCGATTCCGTTGCGACGCCCAAATAATACTTGCTGGCATTCGGCGGCATGACCATGGCCATCGCCCTGGGCGGAGCGTCTCCGACATCAAGACCTTGTACCGTTCCTGCCATTGGGGGTGTTTCAATTTGGTACTGATTCCCGTCGGCATCGGTAACGATGGTATTTTGTACTTGTTCCAGTTTTTCTTCACCATCAACGATGGTTCGTCGAACCGATTGCGATACCATGATACTTTGAGGGACGATCTCTAACTCGTTGCCATCTTTGTCTTTGACCTTCACCCGACCATTGATCATCCCACGCAATCCCGCCGGATTAGCCGGTCGCTCGACCTGCGGTGGCAACGCTGGGACGAGTGTGGCCTTTAACTTTCTTCCATCACGATCGATTACTTGAATTGAATCGTCCACATCTTGTTTGTTGGCCTTTTCTTTATCGGCACGTGGAGTCTGTTTTGCCTCCGTGCAGTTTCCGCTGAAAAGTAGAATGCCAAGGACAAGTCCACTCAAAACACCGCTCGGGAGTAACCTCCCCAATCTGAAGTATTTCATTGTTATCAATTTCATGTTCAATCTCCTCTGTTAAAATTTACTAAAGACTCAAGTTTATTGACCGGCAGAAAACTGCAAGGTGCGGATTGGAACCACAAAAATTCGTCCGTCCTCGAGGTTACCTTCAATCAAATCCATTTTTTGCCTGACCACAATCCCCTGCTTGCTCAGTCGCTCAATTTGTTCTGGGGAAAACAGCAGCCTTTGATCTTCCGCTTGTTCCAGTGATTGCAATTGTTCGACTGATTCAACCGAATAGAGAGGTACACTGCCGCGAAGTGTCGATTGCGAATTCGATGGCAGGTCATAATGCCGCTCCGGTTGTAACACGGCAGGCCGAATCCCCACAGATGGGTTATTCATGGGCGATCCATTTCGGTCGACCCCTGCCGACATCGTACCCAATCCGGAAAAATCACTTCTGGTCTGAGCTGGACCTTCAGGCCACCAAGCACCATTGTCCTGCCAGCGTTCTTGTTTGGCCAACTGCCCGCTGGGTGGCTGATTCTGACCGAGTGCATACCCCAGCCAAATGGCCATCATCAGACTTGCTGCCAACAACAACCAACGCATCTTTCCCACCCTCGAATCTCCCGACTTGCCTCGCCTGCCTAAATCTTTCTCCGCTGTTTTTCCGGTCGTCACAGGCGATGCGTGTTGAATATCAGGTTCGACGGAGGTTGTGGCGGGCTCTGAAATCATGTGGTTGATTGAGCCCATCGATGGCGACACGACATCTGCCGGAACCGATTGGAGGGGCGAATTCAAAATGCAATTTAAAACGGCCTCGTTATCGTGAGGTCGATTGGCGTGAAGTCGATTGGCCTCATCTACCAGTGACAATTTTTCAAACGTGGTACCAATTTGGTGCTGCCAACAGCGATCCTCCAGCAGAGTAACACCAATTACTCGCCACAACTCGGGAGATTGCTCAGCCGCCTGACTGAGTCGACGAATCTCCTCGATTGAGATCTCCCCATCGATCAACCGTTGGATCTGCAAAGATTCCGGTTTTGTTTCAATTTTATTCATAGTTAGACGTCACTAAAAACCAAATTCAATTTCTTCCGCAGTTCCGTCCGCGCTTTATATAGCCGGTGCTCCACCGTTCTAATCGGGATTCCCAAATGATCGGCCATCTGTTGATAGCTCCACTTTTGGGTATATTTAAGACTCAAAATTTCTCGACAAGGAGGAGGCAAGCTGTTAAACACCGCCTCAAATTGCTCTTGCTGTTCTCTGCCAACCAAAGATTGCAACGGGGGGGCCTCGGAGGAAACCAATTCGAGTTCCGGCATCGACTGAACAACATGCTTTCGATGCCTTCGTCGATGATAATCAACCGCCTGCCGAACGGCCAAGCGATATAACCAAGGTGCCACTTTGTCCTGCCGAGACGGAAGTAGCTGGCCATTCGAGTGTGCATTCGATTGTGCATTTATTTTCTGGTTTCCTTTGACCACCGCTAAGGAAATTTCTTGTAGCGCATCTTCGGCCGCATGCGGATCGCCCATTCGGCTGATTAATACCCGCATCAACCAAGGTCGATGGGCTTGCAGCGCCATGGGCCAATCAATCACATCGTTTGCAGCTGAGTTCATGATGAATGGTCTGTCGAAGAACGGAAACAAGCGTCGCAAATTTTTTAACGGATTCGGTACAATTGTCAATTTTAGCAGGTTGATTCTGAAGGATGCAGCCCGCCGAAATCTGGCTAGTGCCAAGGTGAACGACAGATGGGAATCTTCTAAAACCCAACGGAAGCCGAGTATTTCGCGAATTCATTCTCAATGGACGCGTTTAAATCTGCCTTTCACCTATTAGTCGCAAGACAGGCCCATTTCCCCAACAATTTTTTGGATAATTTTCTTGCAGTTATCGACACTCTCTGGAGCAGGCCAGCGCGTCACGCAAACCGACTCGTCTCGCTTACAATACCGTTTTAGCCGAAGGAAAACTCCCCAAGACGGTCAATTTGGTGCAAAAAGCTCTTGCCTCGCCAATCACGGCTGAAACAGCGGGATCGTTTCGATGCCCCTCCAGGTCGATGAAAAAGGTGTAGTCCCACAGTTGCTTCCCACTGGGACGTTTTTCGATATGGCTCAAGTTGATCGAATTTCGTTTGAATAATTCCAGCACTTCCACCAATGATCCGGGGCGGTCATCCACCGTGAACATCAATGATGTTTTGTCATGCCCCGAAATCTCAGTCCGCGACATCGAGAGAATCAGGTATCGAGTCATATTTCCTTGACGGTCTTCGATCCCTCGGAACAGCGTCCGAATATCTGCGGGCATTCCGGCCAATACCGATCCGATGGCTGCGGCTCCCGACTCTCGATCATTTTGCATATCTGTCGATACGGCTTGTACGGCGGCTTGGGTGGTTTCCGTTTCGATCCGTTGAACGTGTGGATACTGGGTACTCAACCAGTTCCGACATTGCTGAAAGACGGAATGTTTGGCGTAAATCTTTTTTACTTGTTCGGGACGGCAATTTGTCAGAAGTCCATAGTGAATTTCCAGTTTCACTTCACCGTAAATATTCAAGCGGTCATTAAATTTGATAAAGGCGTCAAGAGTCTCAATCACACCACCGGTCGAACTGTTTTCGATGGGCACTAAACCATAATCTGCATCACCATTGGCCACCGATTCGAAAACCTGATAGGTCTCACGGCAGGCGGCGAAATCAACGCTGGAACCAAAATGCCGAAACGCGGCCACGTGACAGAACTCACCCAGCGGTCCTGGCAACGAAATCTTGAGCGGTTTTTCCAAGCGGAAGCTACCACTCATCAGCTCGCGGTAAACCCCCTCCAACGTTCGTCCTGTCAACGGGCCGGAATTCAAATCGTGAATTTTTTGCAAGACGGCCGATTCTCGGTGCGGCGCATAGATCGGCGTCCCATGCTGCCTTTTAAATTTGCCAATCTGAATCGCCAAGTTAGCTCGCTGATTGATCAACTCGATCAGATTTCGATCTGTTTCCGAGATTTGATTTCGTAGTTTCTCATTGGACTCAGCGGGTGTGATAATTGCTTCGGGTTGAAATCGTTGTTGCGGATCAAATGCGGGATAGCTACCTAAGATGTACAGCGACTTGCAATGCGCGCGGGCCTCTCCCAATATTTCTGCAATGCGAGGGTCATCAGCACGCCCGAACAGATCGACAAAAAAAGTATAATCGGATCCGTACTCGCGGCTGGGTCGTTTTTCAATATGGCTCAAATTGATTTGGTTGCGCTTAAAGACCTGCAAAATGTCGACCAGTGACCCCGGACGATCGGCACATTTAAACATCAACGAGGTTTTGTCATTGGTCGTTGCCGCTGCAGGGGAGCGGGAGAGAATCAAGAAACGAGTCATATTGTCGTGATTCGTTTCAATGTTCTTACGAATTGGCTTCAAACCAAATCGCTCACCGGCAACCGCTGACGCGATGGCTACCACACCATCCCCCGGATCAGCCAAATAAGCCAGTTCCACGGCAGCCGCCGTGCTCTCATAGGGAATACGCTGCGCATCAGGGAAATGATCGGTCAGCCACTGATAGCACTGGGCCAAGGCCTCCAATTTTGAATATACCTTTTTAATACCCTCTAATGGAGAATTACCCAATAGACAAAACTCGATTCCGAGCCGCACCTCGCCATAAATGGTCAATCGTCCCAGGTAATCTGAAAACGTATCCAACGATTCGATGATCGCCCCGCCCGTGCTATTTTCGATGGGCACCAATCCAAAATCGACGTGCCCACGCGAAACCTCTTCGAACACCCCTTCTAACGTCCGCAGATTCTCGTAATCTACATGATTTCCGAAATACAAAGTAGCCGCTTGATGGCTGAACGTACCTTGCGGGCCCAGATACCCCACGCGTACCCTGCGGGCCAGTTCCAGGGCCCCAAATACGATCTCGCGATAAATGCCTGTCAGAGCCGAGTCGGGAATGGGGCCGGGGTTTTCAGCGGCGATCTTGGACAAGAGATTGGCAATGAAATCCTGCTCTGCCGCAGCCGCTCCCGCGTTCATTCCTTTCCGCTGCAAATCGTCTATCGCCAAACAAATCCGACGGTTGAATCCCACGACCAATTGCCGGTCAACCGAGTCAATTTCTGTTCGTATCTCATCCAATGACAATGCTTCAGTGGGTGTCGGGATTCGTGAATCCATCAGTCAAAATATTTATTGAGTTGCAGGGTAATTTTAATTGAAATGGGATGCTATCAAAAAAAAGCATGACAGCCAAAAAACGCATGCCCATGAATGCTAGCAAAGAATTCCTTGGAACAAATCTTGTTTTATTTAAATCACGGCCCACTCGGCAGACGATCCAAAACAATGCTGGGAAAAAGATTATAACACAAGTTGAGCAAAATCGGAGTTGAAATGTTTAAGTCGGCAAACTTTCTGATGACAACGGTTCTCGTTTTGTCCATGGTTTCCCCAACTACCATTGGTTTCGGTCAGGAGTTGGAAACTGCGGGCGATGGTCGCCAAATCAGCAGCCGCCAGGATGACATGCCTCGATCCGTCGTGGAGTCATTCGAGCCAATCCGAGTTGCCAGCAATGAGTTGATCTTGGTAAACCGACAGGCCCAGGATGAGGGGTCAGGCATCCCCGCAATTTTACAAAAACCAGTTCAGACTCGTCCGCAAGTTGTCGAACAACGACGCGCTGACATCCGCACTTTCCAACCAGAACCACAGCCTGGCAAAACGCAGTCGGCAACCCAAGCACCGCTGATCAACAGCGACCTGCAAGCACCGCTATCTTCGCGAACACCAACCAGCGGCAATCGATCGAGTACGGGAATTATTCCACCAACGCATCTCAATAATGACGGACAAAACAACTTCGGAAACTATCGACCGTCCAATCCGATCAAGCCCGTTTCACTACAGCGGAAATCTGCCAAAATCGATAGTCAAATCGAAATGCCCGCTTACCTAAATTTGCATCAACCGGCAAACATCAAATTAACCATTGTCAACAACGGCGACGTCGCGGCCGCCTCCGTTAAAGTGTTAGCCGATATTCCTGCCCATGCGAAATTCGTCAAGTCGAATCCAGCACCGATTAAAATGAACGAACAACGGTACGAATTTCAATTGTTTGACTTGGCCGCTCAACAATCTCGAGAGATTTCCATCGAGTTAATTCCAACTGAAAAAAAACCGATCGACATGTCGGCCGAAATCGTCGTCGAGAATGCTCAACGGTTTTCAGTAAGCGTTCGCGAACCAAGGATCAAATTGAATTTACAGGGGCCCGCCGAAGTGAAACTTGGCCAGTCGATCAATCACAAGGTTCTGATTGAAAATATCGGGGATGGACTGGCCGAACGCGTTTCACTGGAAGCTGTTTTTCCCAACCAATTGCGACTCGCCAGAAAGACGGGTCTGGTGATACCAACCATTGAACCTGGGCAAAAAATTGAAATTGAGATGCCTTCTCAGGCCATGAGTGCTGGCAATGGTGAGATTTCAGTCTCTATCTCCGGCAATGGAATAGAGACTCAAGTCGGCAAGACGAGCATCCGTGTGTTACAACCGGAACTTGAAATTGCGGCTTCCGGGCCCCAATTAAATTTTGTCAACCGGGAAGGAGTCTACACGATTGGTCTCAAAAACACCGGTGAGGCCAATGCCACCAACGTGGCAATTTCGCTGAAGGTACCTCGCGGCCTCAAGGTCACCACCATCAGTCATGAAGCCAAGGTGGACGCTAAGACAAACACGCTGACTTGGAATTTTGAACAGATCCCCGCCAACACGGAACGCTCGGTCAAATTTATAGCAGTGGCCACTGAAGCCGGCCAACAAGATTGCATTTTTACGATCAACAGCGTAGAAACCACGGCCAAGACAATTCACTTGGCAACCAACGTGGTGACTCGCCCCGAATTGAACGTCAAGATCGTCAATCTCAGCGGGCCAATTCAAGTCGGTGGAAAAACGGAATTCTTGATCACCGTCGAGAATTCAGGAAGTAGCCTTGCCAATGATGTAACCGTCAGTATAGAACTTCCAGAAGCTTTGGTACCCGATCGACAGAACGGTGTCGAAATCATCAGCTTGGGAAATGCAATGACCTTCGAAACGGAAAAACTTCAGCCGGGACAAAAGAAGGAATTCCGTTTTACTGCGGTAGCCAGTGAACAAGGTGAACATGTGGTCAAAAGTATTCTCACTTCTTCATCTTCAACTCGTCAAATAACAAGTGAAGCGGTAATTTATGTTTATGAATTGAACCAATCGCGAGTCAGTGAATCGGTTCCTCCAGCGGTAATTCGTTAATGAGTGATAAGTCAATGAGTCAGATCAGTTCGCTAAATCAATCGGCAGATCGACAGGCAGACTTCGACACAGGCCCGTTGCTTGGGGGCGAGCGGAGCAATCGAAATTTGAATCATCAGCCCGTATCTGAGACGGCTGAAAAATCCGTCTCAGATACGCCTCCCGCGATATCGGATGCCGAGTGGAAAGTAATGCATGAGGTCTGGCAACGTGAACCGGTGACATCCAGCGAACTGATTGAACGGTTGACCGAAACCGCAGGATGGTCGCAGGGAACCATTAAAACCTTGTTGCATCGCTTGGTGCAAAAAGGAGTGCTGGACTTCCAGCGAAAAGGAAACCGTTACATCTATCGGTCAAATTATTCAGAATCCGATTGTGTCGATGAGGCCAGTGTCCATTTATTGCACTCCGTTTTTCACGGTCGCCCGCTCCCTATGCTGACGCACCTTGTTCTTACCGCCCGACTTAGCGGCAGCGAAGCGGAATCGCTTAAAACAATCCTCAATCAGATTCAACAAACGTTGCCGCCGTCAACGACATAGTTTAACGAAGATTGACACGGCTGCCGGGGCCTGTTAACGACCTCTGGATTGATTCCGATTGATTTTCATGAATTTCCAGCCCGACATGAAATACTCCTTGCCAAAAGGACGGCACCAACGTATTTCCGATGTGATCGATTGCTTTGCGCCATGTAAGCGGTACAGTTCTAAATTGGCCAATGTGTTTTCTTCCATCGGATTGGCGGAAATGATACAAACACCGGCCTCGGAAATATTACGGGTAAATCCATCTTCGGTGTGACTCTCAGAAAAACAGATCGTCACCGGTACCACCAGATTTTCGCGGTGACGCGAACGCATTTCGGTCAAGGTATAGACCGCGTCGTCGCGAAGGATTTGTTTGATTGCCAGCTCGATTTCTGCGGAGACTGGACTGAGCGAGTGTTGTTTTAGCATGGGGGTCTCGATTTTTTGGATTTTTGAAAAAGCGGCGATTGCTTGTACTCCAAAACAAAACGTAGCTTAATTTTTGCCGACAATTGAAATTAAGTTCAAAAAATAAGAAAATTTGCCACATTTCAGCCGAATGTTGAAAGATGCGTGGAACGAGTCGAATCCCGTGGTGTCGAATCCTACGGCGTGTTGCGTCGGATGGGCGGCGAGGGTGGCTGAGTGCTCCCCAATTGACGCTGAATTGACGCTTCTTCGCTTCTTCGATT
>JBGTHU010000499.1:0-5234 GCA_041745975.1 Mariniblastus sp. | reverse complement strand
CACCAAATGGAATTGCTTACCTGTGATCAACTGTGCGCGGTGGCGGAACATCCTACATCCGGTCAAACGCGTATTACGTTTACAGGCACTTTGATCAACCACGCCGATTGGGTTGCGTTTTTGATTGCTGGAATGGACAAGCAAGAGACCCTGGCTCAAGTGCTGCATCGCAAGGGAAATTTTCAGCAGTATCCGGCAAGCATGATTGCAGCCCAACAAGTCGATTTTTTTGTCGACCAGGCGGCCTGGCCTGATCAGAAATACGATGTCCTGCAATAGGTATTGGAACTTTTTGGTTGGCAAGCAAATCCTGGGAGTCTGTCTGGGAACTGTTAATTTGGTGAGCGGCAAGGCGATTGCAGTCGTTGTTTCGTCCGCAGCTAACTGCGAACCGCTTGCGGCTAACGGATAACGGTTTGTGGAGAACTGATTTGGGGTGTCCGCTCAAACTCCCCAAAAGCCATCAAAGATAAATAAATAGATAAGTAAATAAATAAATTTAATCGATTGTGATCATGATCAACATTTCCAACGCAAATGCAAACTACCACTTCGATGTGATCGTCGTCGGTGCGGGACATGCGGGAACGGAAGCTGCAGCGGCTGCGGCCAGACTGGGTGCCAAAACGGCTTTGATTACCACGAATCTGGATACGGTTGGTCAAATGAGTTGCAATCCTGCTATTGGAGGCGTGGCCAAAGGGCATTTAGTCCGCGAGATCGACGCGCTGGGCGGATTGATGGGACGTGCCATCGATGCCACTGGAATCCAGTTCCGGGTTCTGAATTTGCGTAAAGGCCCGGCGATGCACAGCCCCCGCGCACAGGCCGACAAAAAGGCTTACCAAAACTGGATCAAGTATGCTGTTGAATCGCAGGAAAACCTGTACCTAATTCAAGAGAGCGTCGATGACATCCTCACCGAAACCAACGGCAAACAGACTAAGGTGATCGGTATTCGGGTCAAAGGGGATGCGGTCTATCGCGCCCAAGCGGTGATTTTGACGACCGGAACCTTTCTCTCTGCTTTGATGCACACCGGTGAAACAAAAACGGCGGGGGGGCGAGGTGGTGAAGGAACCACGACGGGAATCAGCAGCGCATTAAAGCGGCTCGGTTTCACCGTCCAACGCTTCAAAACCGGCACCCCTCCACGAATCAACTCGCGAACCGTCGATTTTTCTCAAACCGAACAACAACCGGGGGACGAACAACCTCAACCTTTCTCGTTCCTCAATCAAACACTGGCCATCGATCAAGTCCCTTGTTGGATCACGTACACCAATCCCGACGTCCATCGATTGATCGAGCAAAACTTGCATCGAGCACCGATGTACAGTGGTCAGATCAACACCTCCGGGCCACGTTATTGCCCCTCGATCGAAGACAAAGTGGTGAGGTTTGCCGACAAAGATAGGCATCAATTGTTTCTCGAACCCGAAGGTCGAAACACGTTGGAGGTGTACATCAACGGCGTTTCGACCAGTCTCCCTCGCGACGTGCAAGATCAGATGTTCCGTTTGATACCCGGTCTGCAACGGGCCCAAATCATGCGTTATGGGTATGCGGTCGAGTATGATTTCTGTCCCCCCCATCAATTGCGATCAACACTCGAAACGCAGGCAGTTGGTGGGTTGTACTTTGCCGGTCAAATTAACGGAACCACGGGTTACGAAGAAGCCGCCGCTCAAGGTTTGGTCGCTGGTGCCAATGCCGCTCTCCATCTAAAAGAGGCTGGTGATATGATTATTGCTCGGGACACCGGCTATATCGGGGTATTGATCGATGACTTGGTTACCTGCAGCGTCGACGAACCCTATCGGATGTTCACCAGCCGAGCCGAATATCGGTTGCTGTTGCGTCAGGATAACGCCGACCGCCGCCTGACGCCGATCGCGGCTGAATTGGGTTTGGTCGATCAGCCGCGCATTGATCGATTGGTATACAAGGAAGCTGAAATCGCTCGCGTGATTGGCATCTTGGAGTCGCATAAATGCGAAAATGGACGTTTAATCCAGTTGCTAAAGCGAACCGATCATGATTGGTCGCATGTCTTGCAACACTGCCCCGAGTTAGTGAACTTGGATGCGGAAGTCCAACAGCAAGTTATCTATGACGTCAAGTACTCGGGATATATTCAACGCCAGCAATCGACTGTGGAAAAGCACCGGCGACTGGCCGGCAAGCGAATTCCAGATCACTTTGATTATGAAAGCCTACAACACTTGCGGCGAGAGGCCAAGGAAAAATTAACGCGTTTTCGTCCGACCAGCATCGATCAAGCCCAACGGATCAGTGGCATTACTCCCGCTGATATTGCACTTGTTTTAATTCACTTAGAAGGCAAGAAATAATCGTTCAAAAACTCCTTCAAGTCTCCATCACAGCGAATGAAATTGATTAAGGCTTGCAGTCGTCGCAGATCGTACTGTTTTTTTTCTTGTATCGCCGTGTCGTCGGTCAAACGAGTCGGAAGTTGAGCTACCAATGATGTGATATTCAGTGGATCGAGGCAGCCTTCGATCACTCCCCATCGATCAAACAGTGCCAGCGTGGTTTCCAACCGCCGATCTGATTTTTGTTTGTTTAGCACTTGCTCTCGCAACCAATCCAATCCAAACGCGTTGACTCGTTCTAGGTCGTTTTTCAAAATGTCGAAAGTCCGTTGAATAAAACTGAGTTGAGGGTTGCTCCATTCTAAAAATTCCATCTGAGTTGCTAAATCTCGTTGGTCGTACAACAACAGACATTCTGACGGCAGGCCGTCCCGACCCGCGCGACCAATTTCTTGATAGTAAGCCTCCAAGGAACCGGGAAGTTCGGCGTGAATCACGAACCGGATATCAACTTTGTCAATCCCCATTCCAAATGCATTGGTTGCCAGCACCAACCGATCGGGCTGACTCATGAACTGTTCCTGACGCTTGGCACGTTGGGCGGCAGTTAAGTCTCCATGGTAAACCAAATGGTTGATTTTTTGGTGCAGCAAAAAATCGCTGAACTCGGTCAAGGTTTTGATCAGCGTAAAGTAAACAATTCCACTCCCACCAATTGTCTCAACCTCTTTCAAGATAGCTATTTTTTTTTGATCGTCATCGATCACTTGTTCGATTTTTAAGCTCAGATTGGGGCGATCAATGCCGCCATGAAAGATACGAACTTCGTGGTCAGCCAATCCCAATTGCGTGACGATATCTCGCTGGACTTCTGCGGTTGCGGTCGCGGTCAAAGCGATGGTCACTGGATTGTCCAGCAATTTACGTATCTCAGCCAAACGAGAATAGTCGGGCCGAAAGTCATGCCCCCAGTGGCTGATGCAGTGGGCTTCATCGACCGCCAATAAAACCACTTTGCGCCGCTGCAACGCCTCCCGATACTCCGGCTTGCGGAAACGCTCGGGGGTGACGTACAGCATATCGTATTCGCCTGAGGCAACGTTCTGGTAACGTTCGTTTCGTTGTGAAGCGGAGAGAGACGAATTGATGTAGGTGCAATCAATTCCTTTTTGCTGCAACACATCGACTTGGTCTTTCATCAATGCGATCAGGGGAGAAATGACCAGTGTCAGTGGTTTGCAATGAGGGTTGTCTTCATTTGCCAACACCAGCGCCGGAATTTGGTAACAGAGAGATTTTCCCGAACCGGTCGGCATGATCGTCAACACATGCCGACCGTCCAATAAATGATCAATGATTTCAGTCTGACAGCCGCGAAAATTCTCAAACCCAAAACGTGTCTGGAGGATGTCGAGTGGGGAGAGCATGGAATGTTCGAAAACCAATTTTGAAATGGGTTGTGATACTGCTAAATCAACGACCCAATTCGTTATGCCGAATCAAAACATCAATCATTAAGGTCGCAAGCAAAACAAAATGGTTTCTCAGTAGGGAATGCTTGTATGATTCGCAAAACGAACCAAAATGGCCGACTTTATTATTCCTTGCTTCCTTGGACTGAAATTAGAGCGGCGCTACCAACCGTAGGACCAGAACAATTCCGGAGCAACTCGATTCAAAGGCCGGTCGTCTACCATCTTCAAGACGAACCCAATCGGTGCTGGATCCAAATCATCGTGACGGCCATTGTATTGGGTAGCTCCCCAACGAGTCCCTGCAAACACCAGCTCAAATTGCTCAAAACGCTCCTCCGATTTGTTGTAACTTGCCTTTCCCAGCCAACTTGTCTCCACTCCCCGTTGGTGAAATTGAGGACTCATCGCGTCTCGTCGATCATTAATTGACCAACTTCCCTTTGCTACCGTTCGAGTCTTTCCACGATAGATTAACTCAACAACGCCATCTTTTTCAAAAGCAACTTCGACTGTCCCCTCGGCTACTTCGACATGCTCGGGGCGATAAGGAGGCGTCTGCCCACGAACGTTGTCTACTAAATGCGCGATGCACAATCGCCGCACGATGGCGTCGGATAATTGATGGCGTTTTCCCTGTTCCCAACTCACAGGCAACAGTTGATCGACTTCATCGCGACTCACCCAGGCAAAATCCTGGTTCCAGGCGGATGATCTCCAGTCGCTCCTGCCATCAGCCGTGTCGCGAGGCAAGTCGCGAGAATAAACTTTCCAGACAAGTCCACCGACTGGATACTTATCTTCCTTTCGTTTGGATTGGGAAAGGAAATCAGAATCGATAGTTGGATTGAGCCGATCACTGATTGCCTGCTGCCGCCATGCCTGCAAAGCATCTTCCATTTTGCTGGCAACTTGCTCCCAACGATTTGAATTTAATGACCCCAAAAATTTGCCGCTGGGAGTGGCGAAATAGATTCCTTGCCGCGTCGCCGTCGGTTGAGTTCGTCCGGCATAGTGACCTTGTTCGGCAATCAGTTGAAACCATTTACAATCGGGGTCAGTGCCCGATTGTAGGCGATGAACCTCATCAGCAACTGCTACGAATTGTTGAGCTAGCTCTTGGATCTCAGGTCGAGGCCAGACAGACCGTCTGGCAATCACGCCATTGTTTCACGTACAGCCCAGAGGGTGCCCGTTCATAGCCCAAATCAACAGCGGCTTGTCTTCCCGATTGGCACGTTCAATGGCTTGAGTCAATTGGGACTCCCAAGCAATTTCTTGCCAAGCCAATTCGTCTGGCTCCGGAGAAATTTTATCGATAAACGCATCAAAGTTTTCTAGAGTCAATTCGGTAGGAGCAAATTGGATTTGCTGCGTCTCCCCGGTCTGCCATCCAAAACCGATGGCAACGAGAACTGAAGCCCAA
>JBGTHU010000498.1:0-4701 GCA_041745975.1 Mariniblastus sp. | reverse complement strand
TAGAATCCAGCTTCAACCAAAGAGATAAAATTAGCAACGGTTTCCGGAGCTTGATTTTCAAAAAGCTCGATTTCGATTATCCCCTCAGGCATTTCCAATCGCACAATGGGTAAGTCATTGGCTTGGGTTTCCAGTTCACGTATTTCCAGTTCTGATTTCCAATTTTGTTTGATTTCGTCTAGTTTAGTGAACAATTCAGGCTCTATCATCTGGCCAATTTCAGCCAATTTTTCTAAATGAGTGGTGGCTCGATCGAAATCTTGCACCGCGATGGCGGCCGAGTAAGCCATGACATGCAATTGGGGGTCGAAGTCAGAATTGTCGATCAACAGTTCGGCCAGTTCCATCGCCTTTGCGGGGTCGTAGGCTTTTCCGATCGCTTTCCCTTCCAGTTTGGCAACCAGCATTCTCCCAATGTGTCTGGCCGCTTGAAAATTCTTTTGAGGATCGGCTCTGAAGGAAGCAATCGCAGCCTGATCCAATCTCCGGCGAAGATCCGCTTGGACCTCTTTCAATTGCTCAATCTTGGTCATGTGTTCTTGTTGCAGGCGAGGAAAGCCAATGGGCATGTTAACAAACAGGCTGTTGATCTCGTTGTCGATTTCGCGAATTTTTCGTTGCAAGCCCAAAAAGTCGTCACTCGTCGGTATCACTTCCGTCGCGGCCTGGCCCAAGTTTTGCTGATTGTTTGATTGATCGCCCTGTAGTTCGGTCTCTTGAAACGTTAACAGGGGTATGGCTGCGAATGCCGTTGCAGCAAAAAAATGACATACCGCAAGCACGAGGCTGGCATGAAGCACCAAGGTTCTCAGTTGAACAAAGAAATTTCGGCTCGTATCACGACGGATTATATAGTCACGGGTCATTTCGGGCTAACTTATTAAAAAAAAGGGATTAAAATTTCAGAGGCACTGCAGTTGTTGTTCAACGATGATAACAAATTGGCTATCAAGTTTCTCAATCACTGCACTTTATTGGGTTGGTACTCTCGATCTCGCTTGCGAATCACAGTGGTTTTAAAGATTAAGGTGAAATCGGGATTTTCAGCCGGGCCTTCTTTTCCTTCTTTGGTATCGATTTCGATATTAACACGAATCCGATCGATGACTTCCAAATCGGAAATTACACGGCCAAAGGGAACGAGTTCATCATCGAGTAAGGGGGCCGGCGCCAAGACAATGATGAAGTCACTTCCGGCACTATTGGGAACCGGTTCACCCTCAGGGCTATAGCGTTTCATCATGCTGACGACTCCCCGCCAATGACGTCTTTGGGGGCCCCGAGACGTTTCATCATAGATAGTGTAATCCAAATAATTCGGTGCTCCCTCAAATGTCCCCTGAGTAGGGCCTGGCGTGAAAGAGGCACTTCCGGCTTGGGCCATGGATAGCGGTAAAAAATTTTTAGCAACGCGGTGGAAGAGTACTTTGTTGTAAAAACCTTGTTCGACCAAGTGAATAAAATTTCCAACCGTTTCGGGATACTGATCTTCGAACAGTTCGATTACAATCCGTCCATCGGAGGTCAGCAATTCGACGCGAGGCAAATCATCGGCGACCGCTTCGGCGTTGCGAATTTCCTGTTCAAGTTGCCATTGGTCAACGAATTGTGGTAATTTTTTAAAATTATCCAATTCGAATGGGGGCAATTCACTGAAATATTGCTGCATCAATTCGAGTTCTTGCTGCGCTTCGGCGAAGCGATTGGTCAAGATTGCCGCCCGAGCCCGCATTCGTCGAACCCCCTCATCGTCAGGAATCCGTCGCATCATTTCATTGGCGATGCGGAAGACCATTTCATACTGAAATTCATCAAACAGGGGCCCTACTGAGATCTGGCAAAGGTCCAGCACTCGTTGATCGGGCTGGGCTGATTTGAACAACAAATAATAGGCTGATCGTTCTAGTTCACGTCGAACAAATTTGCCATAGTACTGGGACTTCTCCCATTGCTCGTTCCACCGATCCGATTCTTCCCATTGTCCGAAGCGAAACCGAATTTCGGCCTGACGGGCTTCCGCCAAAAGCTCCTTTAATTTTTCGATAGTTTGATTAAAACGAGATTCTAGCTCGGCGATTTCTTCCGCGCTGCCAGGCTCCAAACTAAACTCGGTGGGAATCTGAGCCAGCAGTTCTTCGTCTGAAACGGCAACCTCCTGGCCGACGATGACGCGACTCCCCGCGAATGAAACCAACAGCATCGCCAACCAGATAAATCCACGGCTTAGCCAACGGTCGTTTGTTGGCGGATACAAAGTTGATTCGGTTGTAGTGACCATAAAATTGCTTTAAAGTAAAACGCATCGTCGCGTTGAGGATTGCAAGCGGGAACAGCCAACCATTGGGATGGCCCAGAATTCAACACCCAGAATTTTTTTATTCAGGATTTGGTTTTCCGCATCTTTATTATCCAAGAGAGTCTGACATTGGTCAACCTGCTTTCAATTGCCTAAAAATTGCCCATGTGGATTTTGCCTAAATGCTGAATTGCCTAAATGCCGGAAATTGCGTTCACGAGAGTCATGATGGTCATTTCGATCTTGCGGGTCATTACGGTCGTCATTACGGTCGTCATTACGGTTGTCATTACGGCTCTACGGAGGCAGCGGCACTCTGGGGCAGCCGAACGGTGTTCGCCGTGGTTTTTGCCCGAAAATCGGATCGATTTGAGAAAGTCGCGAATCACTGAGAATTGGATTTAGGGCAGTATTTTGCCTTGAAAATAAATTCGTTTTTTTTCTGGTTACCTATCCACCGTCAAAATCGTAACGTAAACTGGAACCATTAGCGGTCGGTGAAAAAATTAGACATCTCATTGAAAATCGAAGTAGCAGCTTCGTAAATCAACAAAGCCCAAAACGAATCATAAAATGGAATCATGACGAGAGCTTCCATGTCGGAGATTGACGCCAACGGGTTAGGGAAACTACTGAAAAAAAGCGGCTTGCTTGATGATGATCGCTTGGTCCAAGAATTTATGAGCCAGGCCAATCCAATTGCCGCTGGCGAACTGAGCGCCGAGGCCCTGGGAAAATGGTTGGTCGACAAGGAACTGATTACCGAATGGCACTTGGAAAAACTGCTCAGCGGTAAGTACAAAGGTTTCTTTTTGGGCAAATATAAATTGCTGGGGCATCTGGGGTCGGGCGGGATGAGCAGTGTTTATTTGGCTGAACATCGACTCTCCCGTCAGAAGCGAGCGATCAAGGTACTGCCGCGGAAAAAGGTGGCCGACAAAAGTTACCTGGATCGGTTTTATCAAGAAGCCAAAGTCGCTGCCAGCCTCAACCATCCCAATGTCGTGAAGATTTACGATGTAGCCAGCGAGGCGGACACCCACTACATGGTGATGGAATACGTTCAAGGCCACGACTTTCACGACCTGGTCAAAAAACGGGGCGTGATTGATTTTCGCAAGGCGGTAGAGTACTGTGTCTGCGCCGCCGAGGGACTGCAGCATGCCCACGCGAAAGGCTTGGTGCACCGCGACATCAAACCTGCCAATTTGTTGCTGACTCTCGACGGGAACGTCAAAGTCTTAGACTTGGGACTGGCCTTGGTAAATCAGGAAGACGATGAATCACTCACGTTGCTGTACAACGAACGAGTCATGGGAACGGCCGATTACCTGTCACCCGAACAAGCCGTCAATAGCCACTTTGTCGATCTGCGTTCCGATATCTACAGTTTGGGTTGCACGCTATATTTCATGCTCACCGGCCACCCCCCCTTTCCCAACGGCACCTTGGCACAACGGATCGCCATGCACCAAACCAAGGAGCCTGTTGATATACGGCAAAGCCGCCCCGATTGCCCTTTTGAGCTGGTGGCCATTTGCCAACAAATGATGCGGAAAAAACCGGATCAGCGATATCCGAATTGTGAAGTCCTAAAAACCGACCTGATGGGGTGGCTGGAGACGGGACAACAATTGGGAACAGGATTGCTGCCCGGCTTCATCGTCAGCCGCTTGCCCGACAAAAACAACACTGGAAATCAAGCCGATTCGAATGAGCCGGACTCGGCGCAGTGGGATTCGAAGCCGATTGTGATTGACACCTCAGGATCAAGTAAATCATCCAAGTCCGCTAAATCGTCCCAGAAGAACAGCGGCTACAATAGCCGTTTGTCCAGCAAAAAAAGATCGTTCTCCGACAGCCAGTCAATGAAGGCTGCCCCCAGCCAAAAAATCGCTGGCTTGCTCCCTAAAGCGCCATCCAAGTGGTTGTTTCCCATACTCGTAGTGGCCATGTTCGTCATTTTAATTATCGTAGTTTATTTCGTATCAAGCTTGTTGCCGGAAGTCGTCCCGGAGCAATAATTGAATTTCGAAGATTTGAAACACAATCGACGAAGAACGGATACTCACCGCGGCACCTAATTTTTTTGAGAAATCGAATGATCTACAGTCGAACTCTATCCCTGATATTCCTATTTTTGCTCGCGATGCTGCTGAGTTCTCCTTTGACCAGTTGGGCTCAACGTATCTCCACCCAAGAACGTCAAACGATTCGCCAGCTGCGAACCAACCTCGACTCCGTTCGACGCTACCTTCGCGACCAGCGGTATGAGCAATGCTTGACAAAAATGAATGAATCCCGGCAAGTGATCGTCGAACTGGCAGCTGGGGCTCGGGAAGAGTTGGCTACAAGTCTGAAACCGGAATATGATCGCTGGATCGATTTGTACCAACAACTTCAAG
>JBGTHU010000497.1:0-3326 GCA_041745975.1 Mariniblastus sp. | reverse complement strand
TGCTGTTGTCAATTCCGTGCGGGAAGGGTCACCGGCCTACGAAGCAGGAATCAGGGTGGGAGATGTCGTTGTCTCATTCAACCGGATCCGAATCAAGAATGGAGACCACTTAATCGAAATCGTCAAACGCTTCAATGCGGGACAAGTCTTACCTATCGAGATTTCACGCAATGGTCGCGTGTTGAAATTTGATATTCAATTGCAATAAATTCGATTACCGGGAGTCTTTTATGAATAAACAAAATCGATTCATGTTAACGATTGCTGTTGGATTGTTTTCACTATCGAGTGCGTGGCAGTTGAGCGGATCAAACGTTTATGCACAATTGGCACCTGATGTCCGCGACATGTTTGAATTGCTGGTCGAGGAACTTGACGCGGATCTGGCGAGAAAATTTCGAAAAGCGATCAATGATAACTCGGCAACTATCGAATTTACGCCGGAGCAATTCAGGCGGTTCCGCAGCAGCGATGCCAATCCTTTTGATGGCTTGGATGAAGTCGACGCACGGGACGGCAGTGGAAATGTCGCACTCAAGTTCGAATTGCCCAGTCTTCGCAAACGAAACATTGCTGGGCTGGAACGCCAACATCCCAGCCAGTTAAATCAACTTCTTCCGGTCGCGCCTGGAGCCCACTCGCACACTGTCGCTCTGGCCGATAGTCTTCGCCAATTGGCGTTGGCGATTGTGATCGATTCGAATGGATTAATTATCACCAAAGCCAGCGAAGTTGAAACGATCGATAACATTTATGTTATGACGCCTGGTGGAGGCAAGGTACCCGCGAAATTGTTGCGAGTCGACAGCCGAAATGATGTTGCACTACTATCGGTTGATGCCACGTATCTAAGGGGACTGAGTCCCGTTCGGTGGTCTGAATCGCAACCCAAATTAGGATCGTTTGTGGTCACACCGGGAGCCGATGGCGAAGTATTGGCAATGGGTAGCTACAGCAGCAACGTGCGATCGACGGCCTCTGGCGAACAGGCTTTTTTGGGCGTCCAACCCCAAACTCGTCCCGAAGGTGTGTTGATTCAACAAGTCGAACCGGGCACCGCATCCTACCAAGCGGGACTGCGCGATGGTGACATCATCACCCGGTTGGCCGATCAAGTCATCCAAGATGTGCCCGATCTGGTTCATACCATTCGCCTACATCGCCCAGGGGATAAGATCTCAATCGATTATTTACGGGGTGCCGAATTCCGATCGACGATCGCCAAGCTGGACGGTCGGCGGCTTTCCGGAGAACGCGCCTCCCGATTCAAAATGATGAGCCGTTTGGGCGCGATTCCCAGTCGACGCGATGATGGCTTTCCCGTGGTTTTCCAACATGACGCACCTTTGTTTCCCGAACAGTGCGGCGGACCAATACTCGACCTCAATGGAAACGTGATCGGTATGAATATTGCCCGCAGCGGACGCGCGGCGACCTATGCCATCCCAGCAAACCATCTGGTGACCGTTGTCGAGCGGTTGCTGGGCGAGTCGATTGCTCAATTGCAGTCAAAATAGGCAACCATGTCGGATGATTGAATTTCTCTCTACAAGTTCACTTGTTGACTTGGCTTTCGACAGTCGATATCGGTTGATCTTCGACGACAAAAGTCTGCAGGTTGACGATCGACAGCGCTAATCGTTCTTGGGCATCCAACGCCATTTGCTGGATCGACAGGTAAGAGCGTTGAGCCGTCAACAATTCCAAGTAATCAATCTCCCCTTCTTGATGTGCTTGCATTGCCAAATCGAGACGCTCTTGAACCAATTGTTGCAATGATTCCTCGACCGTTTCCGCCATCTGCCGAGCGGATTGGTAATCGCCCAAAGCCCTGGCCCAGCGTACTTGCAGATCACGATGACGGGCTTGCAATTGAGCATCGTACTGGATGACTTCGGCTCGAGCCGCTTTGACCAAACCTTGTTTGTTATCGCGGATCGGCAGTGCCGCTCCGACCTGAATTCCCCAAACCATATTGTTAGTCGTTGCGTCATGTTGAAGCGTAGTTTGAGACTGGATATTGGAGACGACTTGTGCTTCGGCCAGTCGGTGGTTCCAGCGAGCAGCCTCCAAGAGAGCATTCATCTCTCCTAGTTCGGGGCTGTGAAATAGATCTTCCCAAATCGCTACCTCCAATAATTCCATCGCGCCATGATCCGGTCCATTTAATTCGGCCGTTGTCAGGTCCCCAGCATCGTCAGTCGGCAACACCAACTGACGGGGCCAGGGATCATTGCCAACATCATCAATCAGCGCTAAATCGACGCCTAGGGTGGCCGCCAAAGCACCCGTTTTGGCTTGCAAGTCGATCTGCGCCTGTCGTTTGTTGACACCGATCTGGTTGTACTCCAATTGAGCTTGTAGTAGTGTGCCCCTTGTCGCTTCACCCGCATTGAGCAACGCGGCATTGGTTTCTACCGCTCGGCTCAACAACGCTTCGATCTGAGCCAGCAGTTCGACACGTTGCCGCGCAGCGACCAATTCCCAATATTGAGACTGCACGCGTCGGTTCAGCCTCAAGCAGCTCCAACGCAAACGCTCGCGGGCAGCCAATGTTCGCCAATGTCCGACCTGATCGGCTAACTGCCGTTTTCCAGCGGTAATAAATTCTTGGGCGACAAACATTCCCTGTTGGCCGGATTGGCCCTCATTAAAAATTTCACTCGCCGCATATCCAACCACGGGATTGAAGCGGCGAGTCGATTGGAAACGGAGTCCCGATTGACGATCGATTTCCCCCAACGCCTGAGCCAATTCAGGATGATTGTCCATTGCGATTTGTACTAATTGATCGGCTTGCGGTCGTATCGCCGCGCCTGATAAAGTAGGTCTCATTGGGTCATGGATCGTTGACGTAGCCGCAGCGGGTGGGTTTGTCTCCTCGAGCGGCAACTCTTGCAGAAAAGGAACTGCCAATTCAGTCCGGAGGGGAGCCATCGATTGAGCCAGGCTAACGCCAAGCAGCGCCGAGTAGAAAAACGAGCAACTCAGCCAAAAGAAAAATAACAATTTCGACGGCCAATTCCCATTCGTTTGCCTTGTCCAGACCCATTGCCAAGGTCCGCACCATCGGCTGGGAAGCACCAGTGTCTGGCATCCGAAGGAATGCCTAAGATTCAACTGATTCATACAATAACCATCCGTATTCTTGTTCTTAAACTGGACCGAAACAATCGAACCCATTGGATAATTTTTCCACTCTTAACGTTGCGTTTCCGTTGGATGATAGCCTCCCGTAAACATTGTCCGGCCATCGCATTGTTCAGCCATCGAACTTCGGCAATCTATCGAAATGATCATCAGGCCTGGGAGACGGTTCTCAATTT
>JBGTHU010000496.1:0-6368 GCA_041745975.1 Mariniblastus sp. | reverse complement strand
AACAACCCTGCCACTCGCGGCAAGCATTCACTAATTCGCACGCCTGAAATAGCGGTAGGGATCGCACCGAGTGGCCCGCGAATTTCGCGAGGGGCGTCCGGTTTGGGATCAAAGGTCTCTAAATGGCTTGGGCCGCCGTCGAGCCAAATCAGGATACAGTTCCGTGCCGCAGGGCGATTGCCTGCCGCCAGCAACGGCCCGCCAGCCAGGGCCGAGATTCCAAAGGCTGACAACGCACCCAGCTTGACAAACTGCCGCCGCTCCATTCCCTCACAGTTGCGAAACGAATTTGGGAATTTTCTCATGGGTTTTATTTTTCAATTGGTTGACATTAATGATTGGTTACAAATTCAGCACTGGTCAGCAAGCTCCATACCATGTCCTGTAGAATCTCATTTCGCTCGTCCGTATTGATAGTCTTTTCGATGGCCTGATTCCAAAAATTTTGTTCATCAATCGAGGGTGGTCGACAGTACACCAGCCAATAGAATTCTTCCAAAATCTGTGTCGGTGGCACGTTTTGTTTTAACAGACTCGCGAGCCTGCCATCGGGGTGCTCGATCCGCCGGTTTAACAGATTGCCATTGAGTAGATGCAACGCGTGAGACAAGTTGATTTGGGCGTTATTGGCGGCAGAGCTACAGTTTTCGCCAGGCTGGCAGATTCCCAGCACTTGAAGTTCAGCGTCCTTTTGAGGTGTTGGCAACAGTAATGCCAAAGGCAAAGGAACCGGATCCTGACTATCGGCAAGAACAGTATGGGTACCGGTACCGGTCACTTGGGCTACGGCGTCGAGCAGAACAGGAGCCGGCAATTTGCGGGGCAACGCATGGCCAAAAAAGGGAGACCGATCATCGATTTCTCGAGCCGCTCGGCGGTAGGCGGCCGACAGGACAATTGCCCGGACAAGTGGCTTCATCTTAAATTGGCCCTGGCGAAATTCTTGCTGCAAACGGTTCAGTAACTCCGGATTAGAAACCGGATTGGTAGCCCGCATATCCTCCGTCGGCTCGAACAAGCCCCGCCCCATCAACTGGGCCCAAACCCGATTTGAAAACGACGTGGAAAAATGGTCATTCCCAACTTCCGTCAACCAGTTGGCCAGCTCGCCACGCGGATCGGCGTCGGTCAACTTCGTCTCGGTGCCGGGAATCTGCGGTGCGATCGCCAAGCCTGAGTCGGAATCGATCAGCTGCCCCTCGGCAAATACCTGCAATGGGTTGCCGTAATCAAGTTTGGCAAATATGGCAGCCAAGCCGTGATAGTCCGCTTGTGTCCAGCGATCGAGCGGATGGTTATGGCAATTCGCACATTGAAGCTGAACGCCCATCCAAATTTCACTGACACTTTCGGCCAGCAATCGGGGGTCTGTCGTCGCCCGATAAAAACCGACGCCGCCATTGGTGTGGATTGAACCGGTCGCTGTCAGCACATCCTTCATCAAATCCGACAGGGGTCGGTCGACACGGATCTGATCGACCAACCAGCGATGATAGGCTTCGGCGTCGGCATCGGAGATGCGGCCCGAGCCCACCCGCAACCACTCGCCTAAGTGATAACTCCATTTCGCCACAAATGCATCTGACTCCAATAACTCGTCAACCAGCCGTTCATACTTGTCGTTGGACGTGTCATCGAGAAACTGCCGAGCCTGTGACGGGTCTGGTAGTTTGCCGGCAACGTCGAGGTAAACGCGCCGCACCAGAGTCAAGTCGTCGGCCAGGGGAGCCGCTTCAATTCCCATGTCGGCCAGATGTCTGTTGATTTCGTCGTCGATCCAGTTGACCGTTGTCATTGACTGCAGGGTGGGGGGATTCCAGGGGACGTCCAGCCCAACTATTTCAACATGCGACAGAAATCGAACCAACAGATAATGCCGGCCGGGTCGAAGGATCTCGATTACTGCACCCGAATATCGCAGAGCCGATTCATCTTGAGGTTCGACAATCGCCCATTCGGTCACATCCGACGTTTCCAAAGTCTCGGACTGGCGATTGAAAAATACTGCCTGCGTCGTCAATGGATACTTGCCACCAACCTGATAATGAGCCGGGCTGCCAATGGCAATCCGCAATTCACGAAACTCACGGTTCAATTCACGTTTTGCACCTTCGGAAATCCAACGTTTGATCAGTTGGTACTCCGGGCTGTCGATTGAAAACCGTTCATCACCTCCATGATCGATCGACTGGGTAGCCTTGAGCAGCAACAAACTGTGGTCGGGGGCACTGCGATTGACACGTCGTCCGCGACGGTCGCGTACGATTTGGTCGTAGTCAAATGCGGGATCACCGGAAAACAGTGACAAATGGAAACCGCCACGTCCCGCTGCAGCGCCATGGCAGGCAGCTGCGTTGCAACCGGTTTGGGCCAGGATCGGCACGATTTGGGTATCAAAATCGATGGTGGATGGTGACTGGAGAGGGTCTTCGTTGTGTCCCGAGGCAGGCCAAACGGCTGGGTGATCCGACAGGGCTGCAGAAGTTCCAAACCATAATAACGAGAGAATGATCGCCAATGCGATTGTCAATTCGTTTGCACAAACGACGCCTTCAAGGAATCGAACCGGCGATTTGGTGCACCGTGGAGGTGGCAATCGCAACCGAGTTAGAAATTTTACTTGTCGATTTCTTCGGACCATTTTTTTAGATACTTGCGACAGTGTTCGGTACCGTAATTATCAAGCCGTCCTGAACCGACGATTGCCTGGCATGCTTCGACCAATCGCTTTTTGAACGCAGGATTTTTTTCCGCTTCTTTTTCGACCAGAGCCGCTGCGGTATCGACCTGTTCCGCTGTCGCGCTCAACCGAATCACGGGGCCCAACAAAGGGCGTAAATCGACTTCCTCGGGTTGATTTCGCCGGCCCATCGGACCGGATTGATATTTAGCGAGTTCGTCAGCAGTCGGGGGATCAATTCCGATGGCTTTTGCAAGTGAAGCCGCGATTTGGGGTGAGTCGATGGCATCGCCGGGCTGAATCAACGCATGGTTCGCCTTGACTTTGCCCTGTTGTGCAATGATTACGGTAACGCCGACTTGTCGATTTAGCCCCAAGACACCGGGTCCCTCCGGGCCATCCTTAGAAACAAATAGATCCGCCGGCAATGTCAGAGAGTTGCGAGCCGCTTGAGCCCATTGTTGTGTCGCCGTTACGTCATCGGAAAGAAACACCACGTGGCAGCGGGATCGGTCTCCCAAACTTTTGGCAAATCCGGTGACTGTCCGCACCAATCCCATCGCGGGCCGCGTGATTTGGTGAACGAAAATAAACAACGTCGCTTCGTCGGGTGAATCCGAGTTCAATTCACGATCGGATTGCGGAGCGTCGCGAAACAGGGGCAGGACTGAAAAGGCTGGCATCGCTTCATCAACTTGCGGGCCCGAGAAGACCTGATCCTCTTGAGCGGTAGCAAGATTGAGTTGAAAGCAGATTGCCACTCCCATTATCACTCCCAGAATTTTTCGCGGCACCATAGCTGCTCCCTTGTAAAGTAAAATGGAATTTAAACTGCGGCTGACATGTAAGTCTTTATTCTATTCTACGCCATCGTTGACAACAAGTTGCAACGGGTAGTAAAAAAAAAGGACGGACGAAAAAATCCTGGTCTCTTTGATTGGATTTTCGTGTTTTCTCTCTCTTATCGCTGTCGAATTGACTGCGCTGATTGGAAACCCTGCATTATAACGCGTGTTTCGTCAATCAACACATGATCTATCGGTTTACTGATGCGGAGCCGTTTATCAGTCCCGTTGTTTGCCCTTAGTTGCGTAGCGGTGTTGATTCAGATGACATACACCATGTTGATTGCCGGAGGATTGTAAGGGATGGGGCCGACCGAAACTACCGCTTCCAAAACTTCCCGTCCTGCCGGATAAACCGACAGGGGCGGGCCGCAGAACTCAGTTGCCAATGCTCTTGCTAACTACAAAACTTTCCGTCCTGTCGGATGAACCGACAGGGGCGGCACACCCATTTTAAATAACATTGAACGTCTTAGAGAAATTCTGTCTAACGCAGAAAAAGGCAACTTATGAAGGTTACAAGCAGCCCCGGCCAGCTTGCCTGGCCGGAGCTAAAGTTTTAAAGTTAAAAATGGGGTGACCCGATGAAATCCCGTGCCGTCCCCGGCCAGCTTGCCTGGCCGGGACGGAAGTTTTGTGGGCTGAGGGGATGCAACCGACCGAAACTACCGCTTCCAAATCTTTCCGTCCTGCCGGATAAACCGACAGGGGCGGGCCGCAAAACTCAGTTGCCAGTGCTCTTGCTAACTACAAAACTTCCCGTCCTGCCGGATGAACCGACAGGGGCGGCACACCCATTTACTTTAATCACAATTTCTAATTTTGGTTCTTTATGGTTCTTTACATACCCAGGGACTTTGCGAATTCAGCACTCTCGGCTCATGCTTTCTTAGTAGTGTTAACCATCGTCTAATGTAAAATCTACTTCCGATAATTATGTAAACAAACTTGTGCACGGGTACTTATTAATGATCATCAAGTCAAAAGCTGGCATTTCGAAGCCACAACAACAGGCGAAGTCTCCTACAAAATTATTCTTGCGGCCAAGCCGCCTCTAGTGGAATCCGATTCATCGAACAATGTTTTTGAGGGTACAATTACGGTTGTTGAACGTGCTGACCTTCCCAATACCGATAGGTTCTGACGACTTAATCGCCGAACAGACGAGATCCGATCAAAGCCGCGCGTGCTAGGAGTGACGTTACTTCTCGCCTGCATCGACTTTATTGGTCGCTTCAAGGTATTTGCTCAATTCCCGTCTCACAATGGGGAAAAGCACCAGCAAGCCGATCATGTTGGGAAAGACCAGCGCCAAAATTGCGGCATCAGAGAACTTGATCACCGATCCCAATGAGGCGGCTGATCCAATCACGATAAACAGACAAAATAGCAATTTGTAGGTTAAATCCGCTTTGGCACTTCGACCGAACAAAAATTTCCACGATTGCAGTCCGTAATAAGACCAGGAAATCATCGTCGAGAAAGCAAACATGATGATGGCCACGGTCAAGACATAGCTGAACCCAGGGAGTGCTGTGTCAAAAGCCCTGGAAGTCAGGTCAACACCGCCCAAACGTTCGACTTGTCGAACCAACACTTCATCGTTTTGATTCACATCACCGTATTGGAATTGGCCATTCCCATCGTTAAACAAGATGATGACCACTGCGGTCATGGTACAAATCACGACCGTATCAATAAACGGCTCCAGCAAGGCAACAATTCCCTCTGAGGCTGGATAGCGGGTTTTGACCGCCGAGTGGGCGATGGCGGCCGAACCGGCTCCCGCCTCGTTCGAAAATGCGGCTCGTCGGAAACCGATAATAATTACGCCGATTAATCCACCGCCGATCGCTTGCGGATTGAAGGCTTCGGAAAAGATCAATCCAATCGCACCAGGGACCCGAGAGAAATTCATTCCGATGATCACCAAAGCGGCTGCAACATAGATCAACGCCATCAAAGGGACTAACTTTTCGGTCACCGAGGCGATCCGTTTGATGCCCCCGATGATCACAAAGGCGACGACAACTGCCATTACCAAACCGATCAGGGCTCCGAAGAAACTGCTCTCCTGGCCAACTCCGATCAGTGTTTGAATTTGTTTGGCGGCTTGGTTGGCTTGGAACATGTTGCCACCCCCAAAGGAAGCCAACACGCACAGTCCCGCAAACAAGAAACCCAAGGCTTGGCCCAACGGAGCCATCCCGAGGCCCTTAAAACCATGCTTCAAATAATACATCGGGCCGCCGTGAACCACGCCACTGGGGTCGACCTCTCGAAATTTAACACCCAAGGTACATTCCACAAACTTCGTCGACATGCCCAACAGGCCGCAAATGATCATCCAAAACGTAGCCCCCGGACCGCCGGTCGCGATGGCAACCGCCACACCGGCAATGTTCCCCAGTCCCACGGTTCCCGAGACAGCCGTAGCCAACGCCTGGAAATGGGAAACTTCTCCTTCCTCTTCCGCTCCACCTTGATCAGCTGAACCCGATTTGCCCGGCTTAACTTTTTCGACGTGGCTGTACTTGCCGCTGACCACGCGCAAGGCCAGCGGAAACAAGCGGATGTTGACGAACCCAAAAACTAGCGTGAAGAAGGTGGCAGATAGCACCAACAGAATCAGAACAATCGGAATTTCATGGGTAAGGATGGTGATTTTTGCCAAAATCAAACCTTCCCATCCACTGGCGATCGGATCGAATTTTTCATCGATGAAGCGATCGAGTTCGCGCCACGTGGCCGGTTCCTTTGCCAATTGATCTTGATCGGCTTGATCTAGAGCGGGGGTATTGGGTGTGTCACCCTCTACTTTCGTATCCTGAGCGTTTTCACTT
>JBGTHU010000495.1:0-2413 GCA_041745975.1 Mariniblastus sp. | reverse complement strand
ACTTGCCAGCAGCAGCGGTATTACAAGGGCGATCAACACGGTGACCACCAGCAACGCGCTGGCCGCCAACTGGTTCCTGCGGGTCCAACGCCAGAGGATTTCCCCGATCGAGGGATTGCGTGCCGCGATAGGTAAATCATGGCAGAACCGATCCAGGTCATCCCCTAGGGCGCGGGCCGATTTGTAGCGGTCAGCTGGATCGCGGGCCATCGCCTTGAGAATGATTGTCTGCAAATCGCGGGGGATGTCAGGGTTAATTTGCCGAGGCGGAGTCACCGTCTCGCATCGAACTTGTTCCAAAATTTTTCCCTGCGCATCGCTGGACCACGCCGGTCGCAGTGTGGCCAATTCATATAAGGACACGCCTAACCCGTAAATATCGCAACTAGGTGCCGTGACACCGTCCAATTGTTCCGGTGCCACGTATCTCAGTGTTCCCACGATGTCGTCGGCTTGAGTCAGTGGCAATTGGGAATCGGTTTGTGAATCGATACGAGCCAATCCAAAATCAGTAATCCAAATCGCATCATCGTTATCCAGAATCAAGTTGGCCGGTTTTATATCGCGATGAATCACCCCGTGTTGATGAGCATAATCGAGTGCATAGGCGACATCGCGAGCGATCTCGGCGAGTCGTTTGAGGGACAATAGTTGCTCGACTCTCCCAGTCGAGTCCGTTGGTCGCACGACTCTCCCAGTCGAAAAACCGCGACTCGGAGAGTGGTGCGACTCCCGCTCCGCTCGAAGTCTTCCAATCGCCTCGTTCAGCGGCTCACCTTCAATCCGCTGCATGGCGTACCAGGAGACCCCCTGCGTCGTCCCATGGTCATAAACGGGCACGATATTTTTATGTTGCAAACGAGCCGCCGAGTGAGCCTCGCGATGAAATCGTTCTACCAGCCGCTGATTGTCGGCCAGGTGCCGGGCCAACACCTTGACCGCGACCATGCGATCAAGTGATTTTTGTCGAGCCGCAAAGACGACCCCCATCCCGCCGCGGCCCAGTTCTCCCAGCAATTGATAATCCCCTAATTCGCTCGGATATTCCACGTCGATGGGAGAGTTCGAGGAGAAAGTTCTAACGTCAATTGCCGATAATGTCCCATTTTCCAAGAGATTGGTTTTCGTCGTTGGTGGACACGATGTCAGTTTTTCAGCCAGCAGCAAGGTCGGCAGAAGTTCGCCCAATTCAGTTGCCCAGGTGGGATACCGTGCCCGCCAATGTTTCAAACTCGATTCTTGGCCCGCACGAATTTGAGCGAGGATTTCATCCACGATTCGATCGAGTTCGTCTTCCTGATCTGCATCAGTTGAAGAGTGATCGGTCGCATTCATGTTTTCAGCTCCAGATCAACCGGTGATTTTCCAGTGCCGCTTTGAGTTTTTTCAAAGCGCGGAAGTAACGTTGACGAAACGCGTTGGCGGTGATCCCCAACTCCGCTGCCGCCTCAACGGTCGACAATTGTTCGGCGTGGCGAAGTAGGATCGCCTCACGATCCAGGTCGTCCAACGACGCGACAACTTTATCCAGTTGCGCCTTGAGTTCTTTCTTCGAGACATGCAGGCTGGGGCTGGAGACATCACCGACCAAAAAATTAGCCAAAGCAATACTGGATGCCTCGGTCGAAGGGCGGTACTCGCGGTTGACACTACGAGCTTGCGCCAGCACATGCTGCCGATAGAGTTCAGCCAATTTTTGCCGCCCTAAGAACCGCAGCCACTGGAAGAAACTGACCTGCTGTTGTTGCGGAATAAACTCGGGAATCCGTTTCAAGACATCCAGTTGAAGTTCCTGAAAAACATCGGAGCAATCGACTCGAGTCCGCAAACGCGAGTCCATCCGCACTTGGATCATGCGTTTGATACGGTCGCTGTGGATAGCAACCAATTCCCCGATCCGTTCCGTTTCACCTTCGGCGATCCGATTTAGCAACTCTTGCTCGAGAGGTGAATTCGTAGCCATCAGTCTCTTTCCTATTTTTTCGGCATGCGTTCTTGACCCGCGCGGCAGCCGCTATTTCTTTGAAGCGACTAGTTTACCACAACGAAAGAGAAAAAGAAAATCGTAATACTTCTGCCGGATGAAGATGGTCTGGTGTAAATTGCTGAAATTTGGTACCTATATTGCATGTCGATTACGGATTCTCAACCATAGACGATTATACCAGTTGAACAGCTTCCGAGCATCAATGCCGTGCAAGCTAAGGCGATTTTTGCGCAAGGTGAAGCGGCCGTTGTTTTTGCACTTCTGGAGTTGGCCAAGCAATTGGCCGAATCTCGTTCCCCCTCGGTCAATCCAGCGACGCCACCAAAACGATTTGTTTACATTCCTTGACAAGAATGGAGTACCGTTCGAAAACAATCAGGCTGAACGTTCGATTCGCCCGGCAGTCATTATTCGAAAAAACAGCTA
>JBGTHU010000494.1:0-3138 GCA_041745975.1 Mariniblastus sp. | reverse complement strand
ACTACCTGTGTGATTTGGACGCGGGTAGCCGATTGGAATTGACGGGACCGTATGGTCATCCCTTCGAGAAACCGGATGAACCAGACGCCACGTTGATCTTAATTGGTGCGGGAACGGGTATCGCTCCCTTTCGCGCATTCGTCAAATATTTGCATCAACATCCCGAATCGTTCCGTGGAAAAATATGGCTGTTCCATGGGGGAAAAACCGGTTTAGATCTACTGTACATGAACGAACTGGAAGATGATTTCGCCCAATACTATGATCGAGAGACATTTCAAGCCATCGCGGCGCTCAGTTCCAATCCCGACTGGTCCGATGCCATTGATTGGGAAGCGGCGATTTCGCAGCACGGAACGGAGATTTGGAAAATGCTGGAAGATAGCAAAACGCACGTCTACCTGGCGGGTTTGGAGTCGATTCGCGATCAACTGGACACCGTGTTTTGTGGACTGGCCGGCAGCGTTGAGCGTTGGCATCGCCGTAAAATGGAATTAGCCGCCGGACGACGTTGGATCGAGTTGCTTTATTGAGTACTGGTTCCTCGCACGCGATCTCATGACGCTGAAATATTGCCCAAACAAATCCTCAAAAAATCCATTGGAGACTATGGAGCCTCTTAGCATGATCGAAAACGAACCTATTAAAGCCAGCTTGTTGAAGCCAGCTTGTTGAAGCCAGCGTGTTGAAGCCAGCTTGTTGAAGCGAGTTTTAAACGCAGTGACTACTTCAAGCGATTTTGGAAAAATTCAACAGTTCTTGTCCAAGCCAAGGAAGCAGCCTCTTGATCAAATCGAGGCGTGGTATCATTGTGGAAAGCGTGATTTACACCGGGATAAAAATGAACCTGATAGTCGATTTGATTCTTTTTCAACTCCTCTTCATAAGCCGGCCACCCGGCATTGATTCGCTGATCGAACTCAGCATAGTGAATCAGCAACGATCCCTGGATCTGATGCACTAATTTTAAGTCAGGCTGCCGACCGTAGAATGGAACCGCCGCTTTGATAACGTCAGGCAAATGAACGGCCAGATCATTTGCCACGCCACCTCCATAACAAAAACCAACCACGCCTACATTTTTATTACTTCGCGGATGATCTGCCAAATACCGAGCACCGGCCATAAAGTCTTGCAGCATCTCTTCGCTTTTTCGTTGAGACTGCAATCGCCGCCCTTCATCATCACTGCCGGGGTAACCACCAAGTGGTGTTAGGGCATCGGGGGCCAGTGCCAGAAAGCCGGCCACTCCCAACCGCTTTGCCACGTCCTCGATATGGGGATTCAAACCTCGATTTTCATGCACCACCAATACCGCCGGAAATTTCTGGGCATCATTCTTGGGCATCACCAGCAAACCTTCTATTGTGCCTCCACCTGCTGGGCTGGAGTAACGGATCTTTTCTGTGACTATCCGATCATCATTCACTGATACTTGATTGCCCTTTGAATAATTCGGACTCAATTTTTCCAGTAAAGCCTCAGCTGAAACGCTACCGGCTAAAAGTACCGATGCGGCTTGAATAAATCCTCTCCGGTCGATCTCCCCATGTGCATACTCTTCATAGAGTTGAAAAATTCTCGGATCTAAATTCTCTTGAGGTTTTGCTTCCATCGATATCACTCCTGTGCCAATTTTCGTTTTAAGCGGGAACACCCTACTTTATACCACTTTATGCTGATGGAATGATACGAATCAACTATTTTTGGAATTTTTTCTTTGAAGGCTGCGTGGTTGATGCAGACCAACCAACCCCAATCCCAATAGGCAACCCATCACTGACAATAGGTTCGTATTGGAAAACAGTGCGATCGATAAAAAAATTGCGATCCCTAACGCACACGCCAATCGAGTTGGTAGCAACCACAAGCCGGCGCCGGCAACTTCCGTAATGATGACGAACCGCGAGTAATAGCAGGCAACCGTGGTAAGCATTTCTTGACTTAAATTTTGACGCAAGAGGCTAAAGATCCAAAACTCCCGCTGGGCAAAATAAATTTCGTAAAAAACTTCCCCCGACCAGTATCCCGGCGTCAATTTTCCAACCGCTCCTCCCAACAAGATCATGGAAAAAATCAACGTCACTAACTTCGCCGCTTTGGGGTACAGCGTTATTGTTGGTTCCTTCATCCGCTGCAAATACCAAATTGACCAAAGAGAAACCCAAAAACACGTCAGGAATGTGACATCGTTGTAGCTTAATTGATGCCAGCATAGTCCCAGCATACAGACACCGGTCAACCAACCTTGCAATAGCAAATACCGTCGATTTGTCACGAAGAATGCGGTGATGATCAAAGCAATTGGAAGCAGTTGAAAACCGGCCCAAGTTAAGCTGTTTTGCATCATACTGGGAAAAAAATCATCATGCAGAGGAATCAAATCGTAGTGATGCCAAAAAAATGGCAAGTAGCGAATCTTCCAAGTTAATGACACCAATATCCCTAATGCAACGACTCGATAGACGTAAACCTTATCCAACCATTCATTAGAATGCTCGTTATCAATCCTCGGTGAGTTTCGGGAAAGCTGCTCAAGGTCGACTGTGTTGGCCCCCTGAGCGGACGGTGAATCAAGGTAGTTAACTAAAGGAGCACTCATCGCGCCCGCCCCTTCTCGTTGGCAGCCGATAAAACACTGGGCTCCTCACCTCTCATCGGCTCGTAACGCTGCTCAATCCGAAACAGCTTAAACCCACCCTTGCTTCCTTCCGGGGATACTGGAATACATTGAAACATGGTTTGCAGCGATCGTCCGCGATAGCGACTTTCGACCATCAGGTAAATCGGTCTGTCCGAATTGCAGAGGTATTTATGCCGCCCATCGCCGAAAGTGAGAACTCGCGTGGGAAAATGGTTGGCGAACCCGCTATCGATTGGTTTAAATGCTTCAGAGACGCCTGCAGGAGCAACTGGAGTTGTACCCGATGAATCGACTAAGATCGGGGAATCGGCAATCCAATAGCGGTTTTCCAGGTTGTACATGGCAGGAATTGGTTGCTGACATGCCCAGCGAAAATAGTCGGACGACGACAGGTGAAATCGCTGCATCGTAGCCATTTGCAGTTGGGGCATGAAGGGAAGTAGGATGCACCATCCGGAAACGACCAAAATTAACATCACCAAACCGAGTGCAGG
>JBGTHU010000493.1:0-1939 GCA_041745975.1 Mariniblastus sp. | reverse complement strand
ACGGGAAAGGTGGAAACCGAGACGTTGGAATACGAGTGTTATCACGCGATGGCAGTTCGAGAAATGGAGTCGTTATTTCTTCAGGCTGTCACGCAATGGCCGCTGCAGGGAGGGGCAATGGTGCATCGTGTCGGCGATGTTCCCATTGGCCAAACCAGCGTGGCGATTGCCGTCAGTACCCCCCACCGGATCGATGCCTTCGCAGCGGGACAATGGCTGATCGATAACTTGAAGGAAAGTGTGCCGATCTGGAAAAAAGAATGTTTCTCCAACGGAACCAGCCAGTGGATTCATGAAAAATAAATCGAGCCTACCGATCATCGATACATTCGGGCGAGTCCATACGAACTTGCGTTTGAGCATCACCGATCGTTGCAATATTCGCTGTTTCTATTGCATGCCGCTGAACGTCCAATTTCTGCCGCGAACGGAATTGCTGACCTACGAAGAAATGGTTCGCATTGTCAAATTATTGACACCGGCAGGTTTGGATAAAATTCGCATTACCGGAGGGGAACCGCTGGTGCGGAAGGATGTCGAACAATTGATCCGGCAACTCGCATCGATTGATGGTATCCGTGATGTGGCTTTGACGACCAATGGTTTGCTGTTGGAGGAAATGGCCGCTTCCTTAAAACAAGCCGGCTTGCACCGATTAAACGTTAGTCTCGACGCGCTTCACCCTGATGTCTTCAAGAAAATCACTCGCCGCAGCGGCCTGGAGAAGGTACTGGCGGGAATCGATACGGCCCAACAAGTGGGTTTCACAAACATCCGTATCAATGCGGTCAGTATTCGTGGATTGAGTGAGACTGAAATCATTCCGCTGGCGAAGTTCTGTCGCCAGCGAAATTTAACGCTGAGGTTCATCGAGTACATGCCGTTGGACGCTGATCGCAACTGGGACTTGACTCAAGTCCTGACCGGGGCCGACCTGCGGAGCGTCATCGAATCTGAATGGGGGCCATTAACTCCACTCTATCGGACTGATCCCAGTCAGCCCGCCGTCGATTTTGCTTTTCAGGATGGCCGAGGTAAGATTGGTTTTATCAATTCAGTCAGCCAACCGTTTTGCAGCCAATGCAATCGAATGCGCCTTACCGCAGATGGCAAGTTCCGCAACTGCCTGTTCTCAGCCGAAGACTGGGATTTGCGTGGCCCCTTGCGGGAGTGTGCCACCGATCAGGAGATTTTGCAGATTATCCGACAGGCGATTGCAGCCAAGAAACCAGGCCATGGGATCGATGACGTTGATTTCCTGCCACCTCAGCGAGCCATGTACCAGATCGGCGGTTGAGTCAGGCAAATGGTACAGGATCGCCAATGCCCGACTGTCTAAGTCAGGCATTTTGTATCCGTTCATCCTTAGCCACGAATTTTAATATACTTTTTCGCAGGTTTACTGGTCGAACTATTTGGCGATTTCTCCGGCGACTTCGTTGCCTTCTCCGAATATGATCCACTTGGCCGATAAGGCTTGGTTTTTTTGGCAGGTTTTTCGCTATGTTCCGAACGGAAGGAGCGATCTGCACGGGAAGAGCGATCCGAACCAGCAGGACGTTCCGGGCGAGAAGGACGTTCCGAGCGAGATGGACGATCCGAGCCAGAAGGGCGTTCTGAACGAAACGAGGAAGATGAACCGAAGTCTTTACGTTTTCCCTTTCGGCGCTGATCTCCACCGGAAAAATTTTTCGAGCGAGAAGGTCTGCCTTGATCTGGAGAAAGCTTTAATTTCCGTCCAACGACTGTCAGATCACTGATATCGTCAATGGTTCCCTTTGTCAAATCGGCTGGTAAATCAATCAAGCTGTAAAAGTCTTGTAACTTTATCCGTCCGATGGCGGCGTAACTGACTTCCGTTTCATTGGTTATCGCGCCGACGATATGGCCGGGATTGACACCGTGTTGGCGACCAACTTCGATACGATAGGTGCAGGAA
>JBGTHU010000492.1:0-4320 GCA_041745975.1 Mariniblastus sp. | reverse complement strand
TGATAGTCTATGTGAAATCGCTCCATTAAATCGGCCAGCACGGCTGGTTCCATTCCCCATTTCCAATCTTCGGCAACAAGATAACGCGGGGTGGAACCAATCAAGATCAATCGATCAATTCGGTCGGGCTGGGCCAGTGCAGCTTTGAGGGCCAACGTTCCCCCCAAGGACCAACCGACCCAGGTTGCTTTTTCAGGTGCTTGCTGTAACAGATCATCAACAGTGGCTTCCAGAGTGAGGGACGTGAAACCTTGGCTATCCGGTTCCGGTGTGTATCCTCGAATATCCAGCAGGGTGACATGGAAAGAAGGAGTTAGCAACGGCAGTAGCGGAAGCCAAATCTGGCGATTAACCCCCCAGCCATGAATCAGCACCAAGTCAGACTTCAGGGCTGCTGTCGATGCCGAATTTTTTTCGTTTTTTTCGTTTTTTTCGTTAACGTAATTTTCCGAGGGCATTGAATTTTGAAGGTGATCGCTCATGTGGAACCCTCGACTTGATCATTGACACCTCGGACTTCGACCAACGCGTTGACCAAACCCTCGATGTCGGATTCCGAGTGGGCTGCGGAGAGGGTGATTCGCAACCGCGATCTACCGCGAGGAACCGTGGGAGGGCGGATCGCCGTAACCCAGTATCCCAATTCACGCAGCGACTGGCTGAATGCCAGTGTCGCTTTGTTATCGGCGGTGGTATCCATTGATGGAGCAACCGAATCGGCAGTTAATTGAGCTTGTTTCATGGTGTCGTCCCCGACCATCGCTGAAGTGAAGATGGGCTGGATCGGCGTAATGGATTCGGTCAGAGGGATGCCGGCGTCGTCGGCTCGTTGGCGAAAGAAATTGATATTGTGATGTAGCTTCAATCGAAGTTCGGGATGTTGCTCGATTACATCCAGCGCCGCCAATGTCGCTGCGGCAACCCCCGGGGGGAGGGCCGTGGTGTAAATGTACGGCCTGGCGAATTGAATGATCGCTTCGATTAAATCGGTGTCTGCCGCGACAAAGGCACCAAAGCTACCCAAGGATTTTCCCAGCGTGCCGACCATCAACAAACGATCGCTGATCGGCAAACCAAAATGTTGCAACGTGCCTCCCCCACGGGTTCCCATCACGCCCAAGCCATGGGCGTCATCGACCATCAGCAGGGCATCATGCACCTCGCAGAGCTGAAACAATTCGTCGACAGGGGCCAGGTCCCCATCCATACTAAATACGCCATCGGTCATGATCATGCGGTGGCAACCGCTGCGGTTGTCGGTATCGGCAGTTTGGTTGGGACTGGCTTGCTGCAAGATTCGCTCCACGGCCATCAGATCACCGTGGGGATAGCGTTTGAAATTCAGATCGACCAAGCGAGCCGCATCGATCAGTGACGCGTGATTTTGTCGATCTTGGAGCAACCAATCGCCGCGTCTCAAAAAAACCTGAGGAATCGACAAATTCGCCATGTAGCCGGTGGAGAACAAAACTACCTTCGGGGCGCCGACAAATTCAGCCAGTCGTTCTTCCAGCATCCGATGGATTTGGTGGTGTCCGCAAACCAAGTGGGCTGCCCCACTCCCCGTCCCATAGCGCTTTACGGCACGCGTCGTTTCCTGGATCAGCGCGGGGTGGCAAGCCAACCCCAGATAATCATTGCTGCAAAAATTTTTCAGCGATTGGTTGTCGGCACGGACAGCAGCGCCTTGAGCCGAATCAAGACATTGACGTGTCCGCCAAAGTTGATCTTGATGCCGTTGCTGTAGTCGCTGTACCAGTCGATCTTTCCAGTTCATCAGCAGATTTACAGCGGTCGTTTGGTGTTGTCTTTGAATTTGATTTTTTGCACCAGTTTTTTCACGCTGCCATCGGGAAGAATCCGGCCGGATACAGCTTCGATCCCTTTTACCGTGTATTTATATTTCAGCGAAAAATCGATATCAAATTCAACTTCGACCTCGCCACCGGATTCGGGATTGACCTCACCTGCCAACTTCCGTTCGACGTACTCGTTTAGGGCGCGGTACATCGCATTGACATCCGTATCGATAAATGTCTCCAGCCCATCGACAGTGATGTTACTGAGGTTGCCATTTTCGCCGGCTTGTAGCCGCACCATGATTTGTTCGGGAAGGGCCTCATCCAATCGATCGGCCGAGGAGGAGGCGAGCGGCATCCGCACGCTGAAATCACCTTCCATGGCAACGACCTTGAAAGTCATAATAAAGAAAATCAGCAACTGAAACACGATGTCGATCATCGCGGTCATCTGTAATTTGATTTCGTCAGGTTCGGCCAGCTCGATTTTCATGGTCAGTTTAAAATTCGCGGTCTTTGACTCGCAGGTTGAAATTTTCCAATTTTTCTTCTTGGCACTTCATGATCAGCGTTTGGACTAAACCGGTGGGAGTGTCTTCGTGCGAGCGAATAATGACAGCAATTTCACCCGGATTGCGGACACCTTCACGGGCAGCGTTATTGACTTCCGAACGTAAGAGGGGAGTCAGTCGAGCGATTTGGTCGTAGGCTTGGCCAAAAAACTTGACCGTGCCGTTGGGTTCCAGGTTGAGGATTATTTGATAGTCGGGGCGTTCGGCCGGAGGAACGGCCAGGTTGCTAGCGGGCAGCATGATTTCTTCAGCGCGGTCGACTTCTGAGAAGTTGATCAACAGCATAAAAAACGCGATTAACTGGAACGTCATGTCGATCATGGGGGTCAAGTCACCCTCCAAGATCCTCGAGTTGGATCTCCGATACTTCATGAGGAATTCCTATTGTTTTTTGCCAACTTTTTCGAAACGCCCCATCAAGTTTTCGCTGGTGATACCCACATCCAGCACCATCCGTTGGACTCGGTTTCGCAATAGGTTATAGGCCGCCAGAGCGGGGATGGCGATTGCCAAACCAATCAATGTGGTCAGCAATGCCGTGGAAATCCCTTCGGCCAGTTTATTGGGGTCTGGAGTTCCGCCTCCCCGGGCGATCACATAGAACGAATTGATCATTCCGTGAACGGTACCGAACAGTCCGATCATGGGGCTGAGCGTACCGATCAAGGCCAAGTAGCTCAGCCGATGCTCCAGTTTCATACTTTCCTCGGCCCCCACTTCTTGCATCGCCGACATTGCGTGTTGGTAACTGGTGGACAATCGGGCCAATCCCGATGAGAGCACATTCCCCAAGAATGATTCGTCGGCTTTCGCCAATTCGTAGGCCTCTTGATATTGCTTTTGATCCAAATGAGCTTCAAATCCTTCGACTAAGAACTGAGGGCAAATTGAATCGCGTCGGACCGCCAACAAGTTCATCATCACTAAGGCGACCAAGGTAAACGAGAGAAACAGAAAAATCGCGATATATAACAACCCCAGTGAACGCACCAACCAACTGAACAAGGATTCAGTACCGCCACTTCCCGCGGCACCGCCTCCGGCAGCTTGCTCTTGCGCCAGGGCGATCTCTGGTAGGGCAAGAACAATCCACCCCAACAAAACAACGGATAGGATCAATTTCAACCGTCGACCGACAAGCAACCAGTTAAGGCATTTCGAATCGCGCATTATAGGGGAGACTCCTGCATCGAGCAAAAAATGGTTTATGTGAACACAAATCACCAGGGTGCTCCTAGGCTTTGTTCCGAAAGGGATTTGCCCCCTCAAAACATCAAATCAAACAAAGGAGGATTCACTTGAAGATCAAAGGGCCTGCCTTTTTCAGCATCTAAGCCTAGTGAGATTCTTAATTGTAACCATTAAACGAATGCTTTCCAGAGCAGGAGCCGAGAAACTTTGTCCGACTCTGTCCGACTTTGTCCGTCAACTCAAACTTTATCGCTGTTGATGCTCATCAAAAAATCGATGTTGTTCTTCGTTTTGCTGAGTTTTGAGCAAAGCAATTCCATGGCATCGGGGGGATTCATTTGACTCAAGGCACGACGAACTCGACAAATTCGTTGATACTCATCTGGATCAAATAATTTTTCTTCACGTCGAGTTCCACTGGCATTGATATCCATGGCTGGCCAAATTCGTCGATCGACCAAGGAACGATCGAGCACGATTTCCATATTACCCGTTCCCTTGAACTCTTCAAAAATCACTTCGTCCATTCGACTTCCCGTATCAACCAAGGCGGTAGCGATAATGGTCAACGAACCACCCTCTTCGACCTTGCGGGCCGAGCCAAAGAACGCTTTGGGTTTCTGCATCGCGTTCGCATCGAGTCCACCGGTTAACGTCTTGCCTGATTGAGGCACTTCGGCATTCCAAGCGCGACTAAGACGTGTTATCGAATCAAGAAAAATAATGACGTCGATGCCACTTTCCACCAATCGCTTGGA
>JBGTHU010000491.1:0-2784 GCA_041745975.1 Mariniblastus sp. | reverse complement strand
CGACACGCATCAGCGATGCTCGTTCTCGTTGACCGGTTCAGATCCCGTTCCTCGTTGACCGGCGAGGTACTCCACCAAGTCCCGCAATTCGTCATGCGTTAAGTTATTGATGAGGTCCAACGGCATGGATGACAAACCTGGCTTGACCTCTTCGATATCATCACGCGGAATCGCATTGGTATTGCCGTCGGCATCCAAAAGTCTCAGCTCAGCGGGATTCTCTTCGATTAGTAATCCGGTAAACATCAGTCCGTCAATCGTTTGGACCTTGATCTGCCCAAACCCCTCTGAGATATCCTTGTTGGGCTGAACGATTGAGTCGAGCAAATGTTGCCGATCACGTTTGAGACCAATCTCTCCCAAATAAGGACCGACCGCCGTTTCGGTCGAAGTAACCCGATGGCAACGAATGCAGGAAACTTCAGTCTTGTTTTCGAAAATTAAACGCCCCCGTCGGTAATCCCCTCCGACCAGGGAATCGGCAAACAGGGCCGAGGGATCCTCAGTTGATTTCAGATTGACAAAATACTGTTTAGCAGCCTGTTGTAATTGCGGCTCAGGACGTGATTGGGCCGCAGCCAAATAGTCCAATCGCAGTTCCGCCCGAATTCGGCGGTCACTGACTTGTTCCAATTTTTGTAGCAACCAATTTCGCGACAACTCTCCATCGAATCGTCCAAGCGTGCGAATGCTCTGCTGGCGGTTGGCGATTGGAATTTGCTCGTTGTCGGCAATGTAAGTCAAAATCTCCACGCCAGCCTGCTCGCTGAGAGCGGAACCACTACGAGTGCTAATTCGATTGCTGGCACTTCCCAATTCAATTAACAGGTCGACCGGGAAGCTGTCTGGTGATTGGGCAAATTGCTCTCGAAGTCGCAGTATCAATGGCTCTAATTCGGCAGCGTCCATTCGAGTCAGGCTGGCCAAAGCTTTGGCGCGATGTTCATCAGCGACTTCCACTGACACCACGAGTCCAACCAATGTCGCCGCCAGGTTTTTCAACTCCAACTTTCCGGCTCCCTCGATTGCAACCGCCCTCAGTTGTCGGGGCCCTGTCAGCAGATTTGCAAACGCTTCCGCCACCACTTGTCGGGCAATCTCTTGATTGCGATTGCCCAAGTCCAAGGGGCGGTAGTCGTGGTTCAGCGGATCGATTTCGAATTCAGTAGTCCAATTGATTAACGCCGACAAGGCATCCGTCCGTCGCGAGGCATCCATTCGCTGATCACAGGCAAATGCCGCCAGTCTTCGGGCATCACTGTCATTACCCGATCGAAGATTGGACTGCACCACTCGCCGAATCAGGGCGTCTTGCAAAAATGAGGGCTCGACCCGTTCCTCTCCCGTTGCAGAATACAATTCCGTTTCTGCCAATTTCGACATCCACGAATCAACCGGCAGGTCATAGATCATACGAGCGGTCTCCAAACAGACGCGTCCGTCTTCATCCTGTAGCAAGGCGTCAATCTCACTCGAAAACACAGACGACATTCGATCTCGATCAAGGCCCGGTTGTTCCAGCAACTTTCGAATTGCAACGACAGTGGCCACTCGCACCGCTGGAGACGAATGATTGACTAACATGGCCAGTGCCTCTGAAGCGGGTTCGACGGATGAAGGTAAGTCACCGTTACCAGCGATGCCACCGATGCCACTATCGGGCTGATGGTCGTCGGGCGGATGACTGCCAAGTCCGTCAGTTTGGAGCTGTCGGTGGAGAATACTCTTCAGCAGCATCACTCCTCCCTGCCGGACGATCGGGTCAACATCGTTGTTTTCAATCAACATCTCAGTTACCGGAACCAAGCAGTCACGAGTGGGCATCTTGGTCAAAGCCATCGCGGCGAAAAAACGAACTCGCAGGTTGTCATCTCGCAGCATCGACAATAGCTGTTCCTTGAACGTCGTTCCCAAATTCGATGCCAACAGTGTCGCCTGGGCTCTGATTTCAATATTTTTGTCGGCAAGCAACGGCGTCAAGAAGTCTTCCCACTCGGTCGAATCCACGGCGACGCTGGCATCGATAGCACACCGATTCAGATTGACGTTGGTCGTTTGGCCACGCTGTTGCTGACGAGTCAAAATTTCCAGCCCCCACAAAGCGTGCAGTCGAGCGATTGATGACGGATGGATCCTGGCCACATTTTTCAGTTCCTCGTGACAGTCGCGATCGACCAATTCGAATTGCGATTCCTGGCGGACGCGTCGATCAGCGTGATCGAGCAATCCCACCAATTCAGCAGTCGAGCGATCCTCCATTCCCTCGCGCAACAATCGTTCGACTTCGACTACGATATCTGATTGCGCATGCTGGGGATCGGTGAAGGCGTAGATTCGCCCCGTGTTTTCGCCATACCAACCGTTAACCCAATCCGAAACATACAAGCGACCGTCGCTGGCAAACTGCAGGTCGGTGGTCAAAATCCCCCAAATCGGCTGGTCAGATTGAGCGATTTCCCAAAACGCACCGACTTGTCGATTGCGGATCGAACGCACACCACTGTTAAACGACGTCCCGCGAAAATCACATAACAAAAACGAATCGGCAAACGTCTCGCCAAACCCAGTCCCCGGATAAAAGTCCAATCCCGATGGGCCATCGCTGATATTGGCAATCGGAGGAACAATGTAGGCCGGACTATGTTCATGAAACGCATGCCAAATTTTCTCCCGATTGAAAGGGCCTCGGTCGGGTAAATACTGATAGTGCATCCGCCAACCGGAGTCACCACCGGGAACCAAATAAGTCCAACGGCATTGATCCCCACTGTCCGAGTTATTGTC
>JBGTHU010000490.1:0-5848 GCA_041745975.1 Mariniblastus sp. | reverse complement strand
AGATTGCCGTATTCCAAAAATTACGCGGTTCGTTACGCCCCAATTCGACAATCAGCAGTTCGGTCGATGAATCGTTCGCCTTGAACTGCAACCAGCCATTTCCTTTCACGACGCCCGAACTCAGAACTTTCGTGAATTGTTCCTCACCCGTTGGCGTCACTGCCAAGCAATCGGTAAATGTCCCTCCCACATCGATCCAAAATTGCCAGAGCGAGGAATCTTCAAGAGACGGATCTTTCATTTGTCAAAATCGATCGATAGGTTTCTCAAGTGGCGACGGCGTCAGCTGGTGTTGCCGACATCGACAAATCGTCGCGCGGCCCAACGGACAGCGTCATGTTAGGGTGCAAGGGAAACCGTTGAAGTACTTGATTGACTTGATCGAGTGACACGTTTTCGTATTCGGACACGATTTCAGCTGTAGTACGATAGGGTCTGCCAACCAACCATTGACTTCCGACGGCAAACATACGACGTTCCGTACGTTCACTGCTCATCACCATCGCGGCTGCAATTTTTCGTTGAGCCAATTCCAGTTCGTCCGCGGTAAAGCCATCCTGTTGAGCACGGAGCTGCAACGTCTGAAGCCGCATTAGGGCTTCGTTGGTATTATCAGGATGACAGCAAATGAATGTCATCATTGCGCCGGCATCTTGAAATTCATGCCCTCCCATGCCGGCACTCTCAGCCAGCCCATTGTCAAGAAATTCCCAGTACATCCGACTGCCACCATCACCACCGAAGATCGTGGCCATCACACGACTGGCATAGCGACTCGGTTCATGACTGGATGTTCCATTGGCCATTTGCATCAGGTATTGTTGGGTCGAATTGGGTTGAAGCAAGCGATTGATTCCAGTATGGGCTGGATTGGGGAATGCCGTGCGAGGTGCATCAAAAGGACTCCAGTCACCACACAAACTTTCAACTTGATCAACCAATTGCTTAAAATCGACATTGCCTGCCGCGGCAATCGCCATATTACCGGGTGAGTAACGTTGATGAAAATAGTCCAGCATTTGTTCGGGGGACATTTGTCCCACTGATTCTTCCGTTCCCAGCACCGGTAAACCGAGCGGATGGGAGCCGAAAAAATTCTCCATAATTTGCTCGTATCCACCATAGGGAGGTTGATCAGCATACATTTTAATTTCTTCGATGATGACTTTTTTTTCCGTTTCAAAATCATCAACCCGCAGTGACGGTCGCATTAAATCGCATAGCAATTCGACTACTTGCGATTGAAACTCGGGTAATACGGTTGCATGATAGATCGTACTTTCCTCGCCGGTCCGCGCGTTGCTGTGAGAGCCAATCTCATCCAATAATTGATTGACTTCAGCGGCAGATCGAGTCGGGGTTCCTTTGAAAACCATGTGTTCCAGAAAATGGCTGACCCCGCTAATCTCGGGTGTTTCGTCCCGCGCACCGGCTTTGACAAAAACGCCGAAAGCGGCAATGTGAGATAGCGGGTTGACCTCAGCCAAAACCGTTAATCCATTAGGCAGTTGGTGTTGCAAATACTCCATTTGATTTCACTTGTAAAGGTTCGGCTCCCAGGGTAACAATATCAAAAAATTGGGGCTTGTGCTGGTCTAAAAAACGATTGATCGAATCAACGGTCAGTTGATTGAAGCGATCGTTCACCTCGCTGACACTACGGGCGTATCCCAGGTAAAAATAATCTCCCACCAGTGAGCTCGCGCGGGCTCGACATGACTCCTGTTGCGTTACCAGTGTCGTTCGAATCTGCACCTTCAACCGATCCAATTCATCTTGGCGAACCCCCGCGTGCAATTCAGACAACTGCTCCAATAGCACATCTAACGTTTCTTGAGCTCGCTCGGTACTTGTTCCCGAATAAGCAAAAACGCCTCCTCGATCCTTCAGCGAATGACTATTGGCATAGATCGTATAACACAATCCGCGTTTTTCGCGAACTTCATGGAACAAGCGAGAGCTCAGGCCACCACTTAAAATTCCAATTGCGGCTCGACATTCAAAATAATCGGGATGATGAGAGGGGACGGTCGGATAGGCAACGCCAATGTGAGTTTGTTCGCTATCGAATGAAATGTGTTCCAGGCCATGACGGGGCGAATCGAAGTTGACGTCAGTTTCGGGCAGGGGAGACCAGTCATCAAACAATTTTTTTGAAATCTTAATAAGTTCTGGCCAATCGAATTTTCCTGCAACCGCGATCAAAGCACCATTCGGCCGGTAAAACCGTTGGTGGAAATCAGTAAGGTCCTCGCGTTCGATTTGCTGAAGCGTGGTCTCGTTTCCTTCGGCCGCATTTCCATCAGGCGCTCCATAAAAATTCTGCCTTAAACGGCTCAACGTTTTTTGATTCAAGTCGTCTTCGAGGCCGTAAACGTCTTGTAGACAAACGGCTCGGCCATCCTCGATTTGATCTTGAGGGAATATCGGTCGCCGAATCAGGTCAGCTGTGATTTCCAAAGCAGGCAACAGATGGACAGCTTGCATCGAAGCGGTCAAGTGCGTGTTGTAGGTGCCAACATGAGCTGATAAATCGACTCCAAGCCGTTCCAATGATTCCATAAATTGGCGGCTGTCACGATTTCCGCAACCTCGTTGGGTCATTTCGGAAACAAAACTTGAAAGTCCCAATTTTTCAGCGGGGTCCCGACGATAACCTGCCGGCAGCGCGATGGAAAATGCAGCCGATTCGAGCCATGGCATTTGCTGACCAATCAAAGTCACGCCGTTGTCGAAAGATTCGAATAAAATCGGCTCGGTTTGTCTAATTCCCATGATAAATACAAGCTTACAAGCTCAAACCTATTATTTGGTGATAGCGATTGTACCGCAAATGTTGAAAAGCTGCTTATTGTATCGGCGTTTGCCGACAATGAATAGGTCTTCGCCATGGCGAAGTTTACTTAGTTCGAGAATGTCGAGCGAATTTATTAATCTGTGAGAATTTCTCGGTTTTCTTGTACAGTGACTTTGACAAAAGACAATTGTTCCGCTTAAAATTTAGTCCTAGCGATGTTTTGATTTTGAATTGGATTTGGCCCATTTTTTTTGATAAATTCCCATGCCTTTTGAGTACCTGGATTCTGACGACAATTCAGATTTGCCATTGATATTTCGAGCGATTGAAAAAGGGGATCTTCGTACCATCAAAGAGTTGGTCGGTGAGAATCCGCAAGTCGTTTATGACGGCTTGGAAACCGGCGATCAGCCGCTTCACTTTGCTTGTTGGTTAAAATTTGAAACGATCGTCAAATTTCTCATTTCGTCAGGTGCTGACGTAAATCGCCCCGGCGATCTGGGAACGACTCCCCTACATTATGCCGTTTTTGAAGGGGACGAGTATTCGACTCCGATTGTGGAAGCATTGTTAAATGCGGATGCAGATCCCCACGCAGTCGACAAGCGATCCAATTCGACGCCACTTAAATGGGCTCAACGCGAACACCATGATGGGTTGGACGAATCAATACGGTTGCTGAAACAAAAAATGCAATGATTGATGGCGCAGTTTTCAAATCGATCAGTGCTCAATCAATTCACATTCTAAATTATTATGACCATTGAACACAGTTCGAATTCGAACTCTCATTCCCCCCATGCATCCTCTCGCCCCGCTGGCTTAAGAGGAATGATCGCCGTCACGATATTGGCGACGGCGGTAATCGGTGTTTTATTTTCCACATTCAATTTTTGGAACGAACGATTCAACATGAATCCCGGCCTGCCGAATGTGATGCTGATTGCCGTGACGATAATTGGTTGGCTCAGCTGGTCTCTTTGGCTGATGTTTGTTCCAAAATTTCGTTGGATCGGTGGATTAATTTTAGTAGGTCCTGCACTCGGGCTGTTATTGTATCATCCCGAGTTCGGCGGAGATGCGAACATCGTCGGATGGCAACCTCGGTTCACCAGTGGAAATACCAACCTGCCAATAGTTGCCGAATCGGGCGATTCTGCGGAATCGAGTTCCTTGGAGCAGACCTCATTCGATTTCCCGCAATTCTTGGGGGCCGATAGAAACGGTATCGTTGCCAATGTCGCTTTACAACCAAACTGGGAAACGAATCCCCCCAAGTTGCGATGGAAGCAAACGATCGGAGAAGGATGGTCTGGGTTTGCTATCGTCAATCGATTGGCTTTTACACAAGAGCAACGAGAGGATCGGGAGTGCGTTACTTGTTATGACATCGAAACTGGGAATTTGGTTTGGATGCATTCGGCCGCGCGTCGACACGAAGACATGTTGGGCTTGGGCAAGGTTGGACCTCGAGCCACCCCCACGATTTACAATGGGAAGATTTATGCGTTGGGGGCTACGGGTGTGCTGGAATGCCTCGATGGAAGTAGTGGCAAATTGATCTGGTCAGTTGACATTCCTCAACAGGTTGGCATTTCCCAAAAAACGCGGAAAAATAGCCGCGGACTTGAATTTACCGAAGAAGATTCGAACCTGGTGTGGGGACGATCGAGTTCGCCGCTGATCCACAACAATAACGTCATCGTGCCCGGTGGAATCAGCATTAACGGCAATCAGCAACGGGCCGCTACATTGATCGCTTATGAACTAAATAGTGGAAATGAAGTTTGGCGAGGTGGCCAGCGGATGATCGGTTATGGCTCCCCCAGCATCGCGACGCTCCATGGCCAATCTCAAATTTTACTGATGGGTGAAGATCACGTAGTGGGACATGACCCCCAAACCGGTGCCGAATTATGGTGCCATTACCGACCCGGGAATAGCTCGCGCGACGCCCATTGTTCGCAAGTCACCGCACTTGGAAATAATCAATTGCTGCTGTCCAAAGGTTATAATCTGGGAGGGGAGATAATCGAAATCCAACGGGATCAGGCGGGCCAGTATGCCGTCCAATCGATTGCTGCAGACCGGCGAGTATTGAAAACAAAATTAACTAATCCGATTGTACTTGAAGGGCATGCCTATAGCCTTTCCGATGGATTTTTGGAGTGCGTCCAAATACCTTCGTTGCAACGAAAATGGAAAAAGAGAGGTCGATTTGGAAACGGGCAGTTGCTGTTGGTCGGCTCACATTTGCTCGTGCACTCCGAAAATGGCCAATTGATCTTGGTCGCAGCCGATCCTAACCAATACGCCGAACTTGGAAGTATCAAAACGATCAACGGAACTTGTTGGAACACAATCGGCTTTTACCGAAATCTAGTTTTAGTCCGCAGCGAACGGGAGGCTGCCTGTTTTGAATTAGCAGTCTCGTTCGATAAAATCGCAACTTTGCCCAAAGTGCCCGATGCCTTGCACAGAGCTTCAAGCCAACTTATCCCGCAGGAGAATCGCTGATGGACAGCGGTTCGATAACAGCAGCCGGTGAAAATGAACCGAGTTCTCCTATGCTCGGTTCCTCACCACTACAAACCGCCGTAAGTCAACGACCACCGACCGTCATGGTGACCGGCAGTTCCTCTGGTATCGGCCGGGCGATCGGATTGGAAATGGCTCAACAGGGATGGAGAGTGATCCTGCACGGTCGCACCGAATCGAATGCGTTAAAAAATGTTGCCGCTGAAATTCAGCATCGTGACGGAGATTGTCTGATTTGCTGTCATGATTTTGCTGATTCCCACTCGCTTGAATCATTTGTACAACTCGCTTGGAATTTGACCGGTGGAATCGATGCTTGGATCAACAACGCGGGTGGTGATGTGCTAACGGGAACCCATTCGCACTGGTCCCTGTTAGAAAAAATGGAGTATTTGTTCCGAGTCGACATGGCAGCCACATTGATTCTTTCTAAATGTGTGGGCCGGTTGATGGCCGAGGAAGCAAAGCGGCGATCGGCGATGACTCTAACGAATAACTCAGGATCCAATCTTT
>JBGTHU010000489.1:0-2681 GCA_041745975.1 Mariniblastus sp. | reverse complement strand
TAAGGCCCGTTGCCTGTTTGGCCTGAAACAGCGTTGGGTACTTCAGCAAACGTTTTTGGATCGCTTCAAATGTTTCCCGGGCTGCTGATTTAACATCAATGTGCAGCCAGAACACCTGACCGGGGTGGGGGGCAAAAACGGAGCCATTGTTTTCAGCGACAATTTCTGCCAGTGGTTCCAAATAGAGACTTTCCAAGGTTCGCTGAGGCCGCAACTCCCAACGATCGTGACCAACCAATAATTCGCCATCGACCAGGAACACATCCGCTTCAACGCTGGTGAATCCCAACTCCAGAGCATCCCGCAGTGGTCGCTGGTGATAATAATCATTGTGGGCATGGGCGTGCGGCAGGGGAACCACGGTTATTTGCGCCACAACGTCATTGTTCCATCCCACTCCCGCGCCGACCATCGCAATCATCATCAACCGTAGCAGTAAAGTTGAACGCAATTTCATTTTAGATTCCGAATGATGTTGTTTGTAAACCCGTCTTGTAAATTAAAATAGGGGTCGGGAGGAGCCTATCGAATTCTGAGAAAAGTGTTAATAATTAGAATTGTACTTCAACCGTTTGGCGTTTGGAACGTGAAGCTGGCAGAAACCGTGCTGTATTGCGTCGGCGGAAATGCTTGGCTGGTTTCAGTTACGCAAAATTGACGCATACTTGATTGGCGAAGCGCGCTCAAATCCCCGACTTCACACACCCTGCATCATGCCGCAAAAATGCGACTAAATAGAGACCTTTCTACCTAAAACGCAAAAGTTGAGTGCTGATTGTCTCGGTAGGAGCCTCGACCTGCCGGTCTAACATAAAACAATTACTTTAACAGCTGGCTCACAGCACTCCTTTAACGATTGGACCGATCATGAGTGATCAACCTTACCAAGAAATTGCTGTTTTCAACTCCGAAGTCGTCGCCCTGGACGCTCAAGCTTATTTGCTCGACAATTCCATTGAAGCTCGTTTGGTGGGCATGGAAGGATCTGCCTTGGGAGTTTCATTAGAGGGGAGCGATTTGATTAAGATCTCCGTTCCCATCGATAAAATCGAAGAGGCCGTACAATTATTGGAGGAATTGGCCGCATCCGAAAACGAAGAATCGGCTGTACCCGCTTGGACTTGTCATCAGTGTGGCGAGGAAGTTGACGAGGGGTTTGCGATTTGTTGGAACTGCGGTGCCGAATATCCGCATTGAAATAACGGTGCGGGGGCATACCGTTTAGAAACAAATCGCACCAATCCTCGCTGCGATCTTAGCGGGGGTTTTTCAAAAAATTACGATTTCCCGACTTAGCCAAGTTGATTTGGGATTTTTTTTCTGGATACTAAGGGCTCTAATTTGAAGCATTAATTTTAGGAACCCAACTCTCACTCGAACAATCGATCCATGTCTTTCATCAGAACGAGCAATTTTATGATATCACGAATTACCGATAACGTTTCCAATAAAATTCAAAAGTATTTTTTGCGGGCTGTTTTTTTGTTTTTATTTCTTACAAGTCCGGTGCTGGCAGGCGAGTTCACTCAAATTCCGACAGGTGAAGGTACGACAGAAAGTGGCCTGATCTTAGGTCAACCGAATCTCTCCAATTCAAATCCGAATTCAATTCAAGGCCATGATCAGGATCAAGATCAACAACAAATCCATGGCGGACAATCGCAATCAACAAAAACCGACAAGACCCTTCCCGTTATCGAAGACGGCGAGGCTCAAATTGTGGAAGGGTTTCGCAGCCCACGCGAATGGATTTGGCACGATTTGTGGGTGGAGACAGAATTCGACAGCGATGGTGACGGCAAGTTGGATCGAATGCACGTTTCCGTTTGCCGACCGAAACAGACGGAAACCGAAGGCTTAAAAGTTCCCGTGATTTACGGGACCAGTCCTTACTATTCTGGCGTCAGTCCCGGTGGTCGAGAGTACTTCTGGGATCCAAAACATGAAATTGGTGCAGAACCACCAGAGCGGAAAAATTCTCCGCCGATTCCCCATCAATCGAATCGACCGATTATCAATCGAGGAATGACCTCGACTTGGGTGCCACGAGGTTTTGCCGTGGTGCATTCCTGTTCTCCAGGGACTGGACTCTCCCAAGGCTGTCCTACCGTGGGGGGGATCAATGAGTCGCTGGCCCCGAAGGCGGTGATCGATTGGATGTGTGGACGAGCCAAAGGGTACACGGAACCTGATGGCGACGAAGAAGTGGTTTGTGATTGGTGCACCGGTAACATCGGCATGATGGGCACTTCCTACAATGGAACTTTACCGCTGGCTGCCGCAACGACAGGAGTCGAGGGGTTGAAAGCGATCGTTCCCGTGGCCCCTAACACCTCCTACTACCATTATTACCGATCCAATGGGTTGGTGCGTCATCCGGGGGGGTACATGGGTGAAGACATCGATGTGTTGTACGAATTTATTCATAGTGGCAACCCGGAAAAAAGAGATTATTGTGACTGCGAAGTCCGCGATAAAATTTTAATGGCCAATCTCGATCGTCTGACCGGTGACTATAGTGACTTTTGGGCATCCCGGGACTACTTGAACCAGCTGGACAACATGAAAGCGGCTTGCTTGATGGCTCATGCGTTCAACGATTGGAACGTAATGCCGGAACATAGCGTGCGAATTTACTTGGCTCTAAAAGAGCGAGGGATACCGGCCCAGTATTATGCCCA
>JBGTHU010000488.1:0-2309 GCA_041745975.1 Mariniblastus sp. | reverse complement strand
GCTGGGCAAAATGTTGAACTGATCCCGGCTGAGATGCCACTGCAAGAGACATTTGATGTTCCGTTGGAGTCGGTTGTGCATACGGCTCTGGAGAATCGTCCCGAAGTAAAACAGGCTCTTCAACAGGCGCGAATTAACAATATCTGGCTGGATATCGCCGACAACCAAGTCTTACCGGATTTGACATTTTTGATCGGTGGTTACGTCAGTGCCCTGAATGGGAACTCGGGAGTACTGAATTCATTGACGGATCAATTCGGCAATGGCCCCGGTTACAATGTCGGTTTGATCTATGAAATGCCGCATCGGAACCGAGCGGCTTGCAGTCGATTGGCTCAGCAAAAATTACAAATCGCCAAAATTAAGGCTCAGGTCGACGAGGCGATGCAGCAAGTGATTGCTGATTCTCAAATCGCTTTGCGACGAATCGAGTCGGCGGTGCAGACCCGCATCGCCAGTCAAACCGCAATTGCCGCAGCGACGGATGACCTGCAACATCAGCAACGTCGCTGGGAAGCGTTCGGTTTGATCGAAGCGGACATTTGGGAAGGACAAAATGCAACTTTGTTATTGAACCAAGTGCTCGATGCCCAGGAACGACTGGCAGCCGCCGAATTAATTTTCGCTCAGTCGGAACTAGAACTGAAAATTGCCGAGATCGGGTTACAACGAGCGATGGGGACGCTGTTGATCCACCAAAAAATTGATTCCCAGATGACATCCAGCCGTGACAATTCGCAAATGGTGCTGGAGAAACAATAGGGCCGCGCGAATGTAACCAGTGCCGGTTAAGAAGGGAGGTAGAGCCTCTTGCCGAAACAACAACGCCTCATTGTGGGGCATAGGCAAAGCATTGTTTAAGCAAGAGCCTCGATCTGGCAACAAATTTGGCCGAGGCGAGTTGATCTTCAGCCTCGGAGAGTCGGGAGACTGAGGCTCAATTCCCCAACAATTTCAAGCCCGCCTCATCGCGAAGCTCTTTTCTCCATTGAGATTCCAAATCTTGAATTTTTCCTTGTAGCACCATTGAGACTTCGAATGGAAGTTGCTTTCGGGGTAGAAAGCTATTTTCGATTAAATCGGTACCAATGGCCTCGGTGCCTTTGCGTTGACCGACCATTTGCATTACGTAAACAATAGATTTGTTTTCATTGGCTGCGGTTGCGATCTCCATATTTTGAAGATTGAACGCGGCGACCATAAATTCCTTTCCGGCACGTTTAACATTTTCCGGTTGACCGTAATTGGATTCACCAAACATGCTGAAGAATGTAAATTCACCGGTGCGATTAGCTCGATCCGGAAACGCAGCGGATAATAGTTGCTGTTTGCCGCGGGCTTGGCTGGCGATAGCTTCTGCTTGTTGCCTTGCGTTTTCGAGAGCTTGACTTCTTTTCCAAAAATCAATGATGTTTTCACGAGCCTCACTGAGCGTAAGGACCTTGGGGTCGACTTTTTCCTTGACCCAATAGAGGTAAGCGTCGGTGGTACCACGAGATAATGAAAAATCGGTAACGTCCCGCACATCAAACTCTCGGAGCACGTCGAAGGTGTTGTACAACAAATCGGCCACGGAAAATTGTTGCATACCTTCTCGATAGACTAATTTTCCGATTTGTGTTTCGGCCATTTCGGACTGCTTTAACAGATCTGTCTCGCCGTGAAGCAAACCATTTCGGTCAGCGATGGCTTTTAGATCCATGGTAGGTGGATCGGCTTTCGAGCTACCTTCTTTCCAGATATACCATGCAGTTTGAAAGTCCTCCAAATCCCGTCGGGCCCTCATCATGGCATCATCGATTTGCTCCTGAACTTTGACGGAGACCATACGGCGTTTGATTTGATCGACAACTTCGGTTAAGGGACGGACTCGTTTTTGGGTCTTAGGATCATCGGCAAACAGGGAATCGATACCGTCTTGGTTTTGACCAAGCAACGACATTAATTCATCCATCGTTTGCCTATCGGATTGAGTTTGCTGTTCTGTTTGTTGTTCAGATTCGGATTGAGAATTCGATCCGCCTTGGGAATCGGACTCTTGCGAACCAGGGGTCACACCCAATGTTGCGGAAACGAACTGGAATGTTGCACCAGGTACATCCCCGGGCGTGAAGCCATCGGAATTAGCGGAGACGCCATCGTCGCCAGTCGATTGTTCTCCGCCAGTCGATTGTTCTTCACCAGTCGATTGTTTTTCACCAGTCGATTGTTTTTCGGTAGCTGACTGTTTCAAATCGCCTTGCAAACCGCCTTGGAAATCGCTTTGAGAGTCACCGGGCAGTTCCAAATCGGACGGATCACTTTGATCG
>JBGTHU010000487.1:0-2983 GCA_041745975.1 Mariniblastus sp. | reverse complement strand
GCTTGGCCAACTCCAGAAGTGCAAAAACAACGGCCGCTTCACCTTGAGCAAAAATCGCCTTAGCTTGCTCGGCATTGATGCTCGGAAGCTGTTCAACTGGTATAATCGACTTTGGTTGAGAATCCGTACTCGACATGCAATCTAGGTACCAAATTTCAGCAATTTACACCAGACCAACTTCACTCGGCTGAAGTGTTACGGAAATTCAATTTCCTCGAGTCGATCAAAAAAAATCCTTTAGCCAAATCAATCGATGATAAATTTACGGGAATGGAGCATCGCAAATCATAAACCAAATTGCAGATGTCTCCTTACCGTTTCGCCCATCGCCCACTCCGTTTCGAGGGATCGAAAGCTGGATTGGGAGTCGGAAATTGTGCCCCTACTTCCTGTTGCCAGTGATTCAATTCCGCTTTCAGTTGATCTGCAACTTGGAAGTGGATGTCGGCCAAATCGTTGGTTTCACCGATATCTTCCGACAGATCGAAAAGCTCGACTCGCTGGTCTTCCATCCATTCAATCAACTTCCACTTACCATTGCGAATCGCGGCACTGGGGGCTCCCCCTTGATTCCCATAGTGGGGGTAGTGCCAATAAAGAGAGCGGGGACTGATTTCATCACCGACCAGCAAAGGCATCAAACTTACCCCGTCCAGAATCTGTCCCTCGTCCGGCTGGACTCCTGCTGCTTCAAGTAACGTTGGGTAGAAATCGGGACTGCTGACCGGTGTGTCGATCGTAGTCCCGGCATTGACTTTGGCGGGCCAACGGATCAACAAGGGCTCTCGAATTCCCCCTTCATACATCCAACCTTTTCCAGCTCGCAGCGGTAAGTTCGAGGTCGGCCAACCTTCGCTGGTCGAAAGCCCCCCATTGTCGCTGGTCACGATAACCAAAGTATTCTCTCGCAGCCCCAACTCGTCCAGCCGTTCGAGCACGATGCCAACCGCTTCATCCATCGCTTCGACCATGCCGGCGTAAACCGCATGGGACTGATTCAAGCGGACATCGCGATGGCCTTCTCGCCCCCACTGATTGGTCAAGTTCAACGATTGTTTTTTCTGTTGGTATTTTTCCTTTAAGTCATCGCGAGCCATCAACGGGGTGTGCACGCTGTAAAAAGACAAATAAGCAAAAAAAGGTTGATCGGAATTTTGCGAAATAAAGTTCGCCGTTTCCTGAGCCAGTCGCGTCGGCAAATGTTCCCCGTCTGGACCGTCTTCCAAGCGTGGATTGCCGTAGGGAGAAAAATACTTGTTCCCGCCATAAGGCCCACCACGATCGATACCCCCTCGATTGATATTAAAGCCCTGATTCTCGGGCCACCAACCCTCGGGACCTAAATGCCATTTGCCGGCAAAAAAAGTTTGGTAACCGGCTGACTTCATGGCTTTTGCCAAAGTCGGAGCGTCCAGCGGCAACCGATCGACATTAGGGGGCGGAAGCAACGGCGTGTTGCGTTTCCAATCTTTGGGATGCGGTGCTCCGATGTAGTCGGTAATGCCCCAGCGCGATGACCACTGGCCCGTCATCACACTGGCTCGAGTCGGCGAACAGACGGGACAGGAGGCATAAGCGGACGTGAACTTCGCTCCTTCCAACGCCATTTTGTCCAACCGAGGCGTTTCATAAAAGGTACTGTCATAACACCCCAAGTCAGCATACCCTAAATCATCAATCAATATAAAAACGACGTTGGGTTGGTCTTCGATGGCAGCCTGCGCCTCCGTCCACTCGGTCAATACTTGGCGTTCCGTGACCGGCCACCACTGCTGTAACCTCTCCGCCAGCTCCGCCACGATCTCAGGGTGTTCCGCGGCCAAATTATGATCTTCATGGGGATCGGCCACCAGATCGAATAACTGCGGCCGTCTCTCCAATCGAGGGTGACTGCTGGCGTGACGGCCAAGCTTTCCATCGTACGTCAACAACAACTTCCAGCGACCAACGATCACCCAGCGATAGATCAGGCTATCCTCCGGTCGATCGATGTTGGCAATATCGTGGGCAAAGGTTTCACCGAAAACTTCTTGACGGGGAGTCGGCTGGCCAGACTTCAGCACTGGCAACAGATTATAACCAGGCAAGGTTTCGGGAATCGATAGCCCGGCGGCGGCCAGTGTGGTCGGCACGATATCGACACTGGAGCAAAGTTGCTGCCCCCGATCAGCGGGCTGGATAACCCCCGGCCAACTAAATAGAGTCGGCTGACGAGTGCCGCCTTCGTTGGCGGACTGCTTCGATCGTGGAGCGTAACCGGGGTTTTGATCCTGCTGGATCCAACCGTTATCCCCCACATAAACGATCAATGTATTTTCCATCAGCCCTGCTGATTCCAGTTTGTCGATCAACTCCCCACAGGTCTCGTCGAACCATTCGACCATCGCATAGTAGCGAGCCACGTGATCGGAAGAAATTCCTTTGGCCTTGTATTTTTGGAACAATCGGTCGGGTGGATTGTGGGGCGTATGGGGGAGGAAGGGGGCATACCAGACAAAGAAAGGTTTATCTTCCGCTACGGCGTGATCGATAAAATCGAATACCGGTTCCATGCCTTCTCGGCCGATCTTCAGCCCGTCGTCGCCATGGCGTCCTCCCGGTTTGGGAAAACCCCGTGTCATGGCATGCGTAAACCCGGCCCGCCGCGGATCACCCTCCCACCATTTTCCCGATTGGAAACTGAGATACCCTCGCTCCCCCAACCGCTGTGCCAGGGTCGGGTGTTGATAAAAAGTGTCGATTAAATTTTGTCGCAAGTCTTGGTAGGTCGCTGCATCCTTGGATGCGGTTTCTCTGTCTTGGTTTTCAGTTTGCGGGTTCCTGCCGGTGGGTGGAATCGGATCAGGAATTCTAGCGGGATCATTACCGCTGATCTTGTGTTGGTGGGCATACATGCCATTCATCAACGTTGCCAGCGACGGTCGACAGAGTGCGGTCGGAACGTAGCCGCGAGAAAAGACGGCACTGCGAGCGGCCAACTGAT
>JBGTHU010000486.1:0-2610 GCA_041745975.1 Mariniblastus sp. | reverse complement strand
TTGGCTAGCTCCAGAAGTGCAAAAACAACGGCCGCTTCACCTTGCGCAAAAATCGCCTTAGCTTGCTCGGCATTGATGCTCGGAAGCTGTTCAACTGATATAATCGTCTTTGGTTGAGAATCCGTACTCGACATGCAATATAGGTACCGAATTTCAGCAATTTACACCAGACTAACTTCACTCGGCTGAAGTGTTACAGCAATATCAATTTTTTATGGAGGCTCGCTTAATCGTTGCAGATCCCTCAGCGGTAGCGTGTTGGCGACATCAAAAGCGGTCAACCCTCCACGGCGCGCTTGCTTGATTCCGTATTGCAAATCGTCGAATCCTTCGATGCGGTGAGCATCGGTGTTGACAACGATGAGGATTCCCATCGACTTTGCGATGGCCAAATGGACATCATTTAAGTCCAAGCGTCTCGGGTTGGCATTCAGCTCCAAGAACTTACCTTGTTCTTTCACAGCCTGAAATACGATCTCGAGATCGAATGGGTAAGGCTCTCGCTTGTTCAGCAAGCGGCCTGTCGGATGAGCGATTAGATTCACGCTGGGGTGATGGATCGCATTTAACAAACGTTCGGTGATTTGCTGGCTCGGTTGATTCTGTCCAAAGTGCAGGCTAGCGATGACCCAATCGGCCTGTGCCAGCACGTCATCGGGCAAGTCCATCTCTCCATTTTCCAAGATGTCGCATTCGATTCCTTTTAAGATCATGAAATCGTCATCGGCATTTTGGTTGATCCGATCAATTTGATCCCATTGGACCAGCAACCGCTCGGCGGATAAGCCATTGGCGACGGAGACGCGCTGCGAATGGTCGGTGATGGCGATGTAGCGAAGTCCTCGGCGGCGGGCGGCTTCAGCCATTTGCTCGATCGTAGCTTGGCCATCGGATGCGGTGGTGTGCATGTGCAAGTCACCTTGGATCGCCTCGATAGTTATCAAATCCGGCAATTGGTTGGCGGCGGCCCAATCGAACTCACGGCGAGCTTCGCGGAGCTCGGGAGGAATCCAGGGGAGTCCGACGGCTTGATAGACCTCAGCCTCGGTCGCTCCGGCGATTGATTTTTCCAGATCGTCGATCTGGCTCTGACTGTGGCTCTGATCGTCTGCGGCAACTCGTTCAAAAGCGGCAGAAGACGGCTTCCCAATTGGGTAGACGCCCCATTCGTTGACTTTCAACCCCAACTGCTTGGCTTTACCACGGACAATGACGTTGTGTTCCTTTGATCCGGTAAAATATTGCAACGCAGCACCATACGAGTCGGCAGAGACGACTCGCAAATCGATTTGAAAATCGCCTTCTACGCGGACAGACATCTTGGTGTCACCGCGAGCGGTGGTAGACGTGATTTCGGGGAATTTAGCAAAGTGATCCATCACGTTGGCTGGGTTGGTGGAAACGACCAATAGATCCAAGTCCCCGACGGTTTCTTTACCACGGCGGTAGCTGCCGGCGAATTCCAGTTGCTCGATATCCGATGATTGTTGGAAATGAACTCGCAGTCGCTGAACTAATTTGTCTGCTGTGGCCCACAGAATCCGCTGGTTGGCCGCTTGGGCGATTTCGATACCGGCCAGGATCGCAGCTTCGGTTTTTTCTGCGAATCCGGCAAGCGCTCGGACTTTCCCATCGAGGCAGGCTTGTTTCAGTTGCGGCAAATTTTCGATTCCCAGTTCGTTAAACAAAGTCGCCGCCTTCTTCGGGCCCAACTTGGGCACGTTCATCAGATCCAGCACCGTTGCCGGAACTTTTTCCAGCAAATCATCTAGCTGCTGGAGTTTGCCTGTGTTCACTAATTCTTCACATTTTTCGGCGACCGATTTGCCAATCCCATCAATTTGAGTCAAATCCTGTTGGTCGGATACCATTTTGGCCAGCGAATCGGGCCATTCGGCAATCACGCGAGCGCCAGTTCGATACGCCTTCAACCGAAATGGATTGGCACCGGTGAATTCCAGCAGATCGGCCAATTGCAGCAATGTTTTGGAAATTTGATGATTATTGGCCATTTTGGTAGTTTGCGATTGAAAAATTGGGGGGACAGGGTTATATTTCCGATTGTGTAAAACGATGGGCTTGATAGTCAAGACCCACTTTATTTTGTCTAAACCCCTCCGCGGTGTCGAGCCTGTCATTAAGGCCGATTAAGGGATCGTTGATCCTGATAAAACCGTCCTCAGGAAAGAAATTTAATGTCAAATACATTAGTACAAGATTTAATTGAGTCCGGTGTCCATTTTGGTCACCGGTCGAGTCGCTGGAACCCGAAAATGGCCCCTTACATTTTCGGACGAAAAAACCAAATTCACATTTTGGATATTCGTGAAACCGTTCGCGGTTTGTTGCGAGCCAAAAAGTTTGTGGCTCAAGTTGCCGGCGGCGGTAGCCTGGTATTGTTTGTCGGAACCAAACGGCAGGCATCACTGGCAATCCAACGCGAGGCCGAGCGATGTGGCATGCCTTTTGTCAGTGAGCGTTGGTTGGGTGGTGCGTTGACGAATTTCCGCACAATTCGCAATCGGATGACTCGGCTGGAAGAACTCGAAGCGATTCTCAACAGCGAAAAAGTCAATGAGTACTCCAAAAAAATGCAGTCTTCATTAACTC
>JBGTHU010000485.1:0-5471 GCA_041745975.1 Mariniblastus sp. | reverse complement strand
GGAAATCGTGAATGTCATCTCTGGAGGGTCGGCCGACCGAGGCGGTGTCATCGCCGGTGACCAAATCACATCGGTGGATGGTGTTCAAGTAATTGAAATCGGTGGAGATCGAGCCGCAGATCTTTTGCGGGGCCCCGAACTCACTTATGTCAATATCTCCATTCGCCGACTTGCAGACACCGACTCTCAAGTCGCACTCAAACTGCAGCGACTGCGAATCGAAATCCCCAGCATCGAAGCGACGCAATTGGTTGATGTTCCACTTGGGATTGGCTACGTGCGAATCAATAATTTTCAAAAAACGACCGTTCGTGATTTTGACCAAGCGTTGTGGAATTTAAATCATCAGGGAATGAAGTGCTTGATCATCGATCTGCGCGGTAATCCGGGTGGGTTGCTGAAAGCGTCAGTCGATTTGGCGGATCGATTTATCAATACCGGCGTGATCGTTTCCACCAAAGGCCGCAACCCGATCGAAGATTTTACCCATCATGCCAATCCAGCGACCACTTGGCGAATCCCGCTGGTCGTGCTGGTCGACGGCCAATCAGCCAGTGCCAGTGAGATCTTTGCTGCTGCGATTCGCGATCACAAACGTGGTTTTATTATTGGAGAAACAACCTTTGGCAAAGGAAGCGTGCAGGGTATCTTTCCGCTGCATTCCGCGGGCGGCGTGCGATTGACCACGGCTAAATTCTATTCTCCCTTAGGGAATCCAATCAGCGATGTAGGAGTTCGCGCCGATGAAGAAGTCGAAATGGAAACGCAAAATACCTTATTAAAGCCTGAAATGCTCGGTGGCGAAGACATCGGTTTGAGCAAAGCAATCCGATCCGCGCGACGAATATTGTCTAACTGAACGGTGATCGATAATATTAGTCCTGTGAGGTGCGATTTCCTTTCACGGCTTGATGGCGAATCCAATCCTGCATGGTCTCTAAAACAGTGATCGAAAATGTCTCTTCAATATTCTCGTATTCCGTCGGTGAACCCGTTTGACAGGTTTGGAAAAGGTGGTTGAGCTCGGGGAAAACCACAACTTGATGGGGGGGATTTTTTCCCGACTGCAAATGTTCGACAATTTTGGGAAGATTTAACTCTGGATCGACCTGCAGATCACGCTCACCGTTCAACGCCAGCACCGGACAAGCGACTTTGATGAGGACACTTCCGGGTTCAAATGCGATAAAGTAGCGGAACCAAGGGTTGTTCATACTCCGCAACATCGCTTCAACTTCCGTGGCCAATTGCTGTTGACTGGTCGGGGTGTCGATCGGTTCCTGTTGCTGATCAAGCGATTGGCCCGTTTCGTTTTGAAGAATACGGCTGGTAATTTCGCTGACGATTTTTTCCGAATCGGTTTCGTTCAATTGGCCAACTTTCAACTGGGGTAACCATTCAAAAATTACATCTAGCTTGACCTGTTGTCGATCCAGCATGGCGGGGGTTGCCCCTTCGACGGCGGCAATCAGGCGGCTTTGAGAATAGACGATCTCGCGACCATTGACGCCCGTACCGGCCAATAGCACAATCCAAGCGACGTCGTTGCTTTCCGCGGCCACAATCGAAGCCACAATCCCCCCTTCGCTATGTCCGATCAAACCGATTTGGCTGGAGTCAATGTCCGCTCGCTGTTTGAGAAACTCGATGGCGAATACTACATCCCGGGCGAAATCAGCAGTTGTGGCCGATTCAAAATTGCCTGTTGATTGGCCGACCCCGCGCTCATCATACCGTAGCACCGCGATGCCGTGGCGAGTCAAATGATCGGCGATCACCAAGAACGGTTTATGACCAAAAATCGTTTCATCGCGATCCTGTGGCCCCGAACCCGTAATCAAAATGGCTGCCGGAAACTTGATACTATCGTTGTCCGCATGGGGTTTGGTCAGTGTTCCCTGCAGCGTTATGTTTGACGCGGTGTTTTCAAATTGAACTTGTTCCACCTGATAGGGAAAAGGAGGACGGGGCGTTTGCGGGCGAGCAGGTGGTGGCGATGGAGTCGCTTCCACGGCGTTTTTTGATTTGGCAAGCGTCAAATCAAGTGCAATCCCTTGTGTCCACTTGCCCACGATTTGATCGCCCGCTTCGTTAAGGGTTCCCTTGAAAGTTCCACCGACCATCGGTACGTCGATTGCGACTTGATCTTGGTCGACAGACATGGTCGCCTTGAAGCCACCTGCTTTTTGGGAAACACTGTCGAAAAAAATGGCCCGATGTCCTGAATCATCTTGGTAAACGCGAATTTGCACATCTACTTTTTGCAAAAACGCGTTAATTTGCCCCACCCAAATTTCGTCTGGTTGATTGGAGGGAACCTCTTCAACCGATGAGAAACTTAAGTCAAAATCCGTTCCCGATTGAGTCCATTTACCGTTGATGTCGCCTGATTCAGGATCGAGCGATCCTTGGTACGAAGCGCCGGAGGCCTTCAGTTCAAAAGCCAAGGAATTCGCGGTCAATCCAAAATTGGATAAAGCAAATTTTGATCTCCCCTCATCGATACTCTCCAGTTCTGCCGCCCAACTTCCATTATTGTTTTGGGTGGCCTTGATTAGGAATCGAAACAGACGCTCACCAACATCGAGTTCACCATACCAGAGTCGTGGCGAGACGTCTGGAAGGAGCTTTTGAGACCAAGCGGATGTTAAAGAAAAACAGAGCATTCCGCTCAAGAAAGTCGAAATCGCGATGGCACGACAATACGTTCGTTTAGTTTTCATGGAACCACTGAATGGAATAATACTTAGTTTCGAAACCGTTTCAGAAAGTACTGGACAATCGATTAATAGCGTCCAAGATAATCTATTTCTCAAGAGTTGTCATTGAAGTAACCCTTTGGCGCACAAAAAACGGACAAAGTTAACTGGATTCCGTCTCATCAGAATCGACCGAGCCTTGGATGAGTGAATGCCTGCTAACCCCCGCAGACGCCTTTGTGGCGATTTGCGATTGGAAAGGAGTCATCAAAGGGTAAAGTAACTTGAGACAAATCACTATTGCCTAATTGATTATGACTGGCTACCGACGACGAATTATCAGATTTTGAGACCATTCCGACAAAAGTTCATCCCGCTTGCTTACGTCATTGAAGACCTTAATCTGCGGGCGTCCGTGCCGCTGATCTGACTTCATTACTCCAAAAAGCATCAAGATTTGAGGTGCTGTTTCTAAAGGCAACGCTGAATCATGCTCGCAGGAATCAAGATCGTTTAAAGTGCGCGGTGCTTTGGTTGAAAAACGATAAATTTGCAACCATCCGGGACGAGCGATTGCGTAGAGATCGGATTGAATAATTTCGGCCTGTTTGCCTTGATAGCCGTTGGCCGTGAGCCAGTCGCGGACGTCTTTGTCGATAACGCTTTTCTTAAAAAACGAAAACATTTTTTCTCGCCGAAGATTTGTTTTATTCAAGCCCAATTGATCAAGGCGGAATGACGAATTGTCAATTTCAATAAACAGATCGCGACATTCTTCCGCAGCAAAACGGAGCAGATACTCATTCGCAGTTTCCCTGTGAATTATTGATTTTGCCCATAATGCAGCAGCAAGGAATCTCACACCTCTGCTCTTTCCATGAGTTAAACCGAGACCACGGTGAAACCGTAACTAAGTTGGGTATTCCCGGTCCGCCCAACAGGTTTTACTCGGCTGAAAATCGGGAGGTTGAGGTTTTTTCAGCAAAATTTTCGTCGATTTTTTGGCCGAATCGAAAATGGGGGACTGGAGGAGATAAAGACCATCCCGATTCCGGGTCGAACGCGGCAAATCGGTTTCGCGTCGTAGCGAGGCTGTGTGGGTAGTTATGAACGGCTAGCTGCAGTGCCAGTCGTTCAAGTTTCGGCAACATCCGCGAGGCCAAATCGGTGCGAAAATGGTAAAAATAGAAGCCATTCCAATGTTGAAATCGCAACCCGACCGCTAATTTCGCCGAGTGGATTAACAGTGGCAGACCCAACCGGTTGATATCGGCAATGATTTGACATACCGAAGCGTCGCCAGGGACGTTGCGAATCGCATCCCAGTGACAGAGAACCGTGACGAAGCTGCCAAACTTCAGCCGGCTAATCCCGTCCACCAGACCGGTTGCCTCGATAAAAACACGGTTTTGACTGCCAAGACATTGACGCAATTCGTCGGGGCGTTCTCCAATGGTCAATATGGGCAACAACACTTTTTGAGAGGTACGATTCATCAACTCTCCATGGAATGACTGTCATAATCGTTATCGGCAATTGGTAGGGTAAGCAATCAGTCCAGTAGGCCCCTAACCAGAAAAAAATTGTTTGGCCTTTGTGTTAGAACAAAATCAGCAAGCACAACTGTCGAAATGTGATTAAATGGTCTTTTCAGCGTTGCGGTTACAGCAAGTAAGAGAGCAACATTAGGATTTAACGTTAAAACAACCAGTGATTATCCTGTCGGCAAAATAAAACAGCAAATTCGGCAAGTTCCGCAGTTCCCTCGAAAAACAATACTTCGGACATTTCGTTACGCCGATCCGTGATGAAGGAAACCAGCACTATTGTCGCATCGTTAAAATCACCTAGCTTTGAAATTTAGGGTGAAGGCGTCGACTTTCAATACCGTCATTCGTCGCTGGCTTGAATGTTACTTTTTCGAGGAGATGGAGAATGTTAACTAACTGGAAATTAAGCCTGATCGCCGCCGCCACGGTGATGATCGGCAATGCGGCATGGGGTCAGGGATGGGGAGCCAATTCTGGCCAATGCGGTCAATTTGGAGGGTATGGAGGCACGAATTGCGGTCGCGTAATTTCTCAGCACGACGCCGCGGGACTCTGGGAGAATTACTGCAATGAAACCTGTTTCGATTTTCGAAGACAGCGGCATCATCGGTTTTTTGGCGGATCAGGAGTGGGTTGCGGCAGTTGTATCAACGGCGGCTTTGGTTATCCAACCGGTTGTGGCGGATGTGGAGATTTTGGCGGCTGCCATGGGGAAGCTGGGGTTGGTGGGGGGCGATTGCAGGGTAGTTTGTTCGGAAATCAACATGATTGTGGCCACCATCGACATCCCTTCTTGACCAGCCTATTTCATCGCCACCGAGGGGATGGTTGTGGCAGTCATCATGGCTGTGGGCTGTTTAGCCGCTTGTTTCATCATCATCGCAATCGCGACCGACACCTGGGACAAGGGCGCATGTTCCGTTTTTTCCACGGCTGCGACGCTCCTGGGTTGTTTGCTACCAGCGCTGCCAATTGTGGTACCAACGGTGCCTACTTTGGTGAGGGCGTGGGATACGAATATGGAACTGGAGAAATTCAAAGTAGCGTCCGAGGTTGCGGATCGGCGACTGAATTTCATCCTCCGGCAATCGATACCAAACTGCACTCTTATGGTGCCCCGCGCAGCCAACCAAACCAATCTAATTCAGACATCTCGAATGACCTGGATCTTCCTATCGGCATCGCGCCTCAGGAACTAATCGACTGATTTTAATGCGTCGTT
>JBGTHU010000484.1:0-3469 GCA_041745975.1 Mariniblastus sp. | reverse complement strand
CTTTGACAGCTTGAGACCATTGCTGTTGATCGATGTTGTAACGAGCCATAGTCAGCAAGGCATTGACGTCATCATTTTTTTCCAACGTCCTGCCGGGTCCGAAATGAAAGATCAAGCCTGACAATCCGACCGCGAGCCATGCGACAATCAAAAATACTCTCATCATTCTCTCCTTAAACGTGAAAAGTTTCCGGTCCAAAAACACCTGAAGTTAACCATTTTCTTACTTGTCAATATATCAAAATCAAATCAAACAAGCAAATTTTTTTTAAAAATTACAATTTTAGGCGGGCAGCAGAAAAAAATCGCCCGACATTAACGAGTTTCAGTAATCCTTTGGTTTTCGAAAGGGAATGTCATCTGAGTTGCCCCCAGCGGTGTTTTTATCGCTTGCTTGACTCCCGCCTTCCAGGGATTTCCCAGCAAATGCAAGGCCAGAGGCAGCAAACCCAAACCGATCGACCCAATCGCAATGGCCAGCAGCGCCCATTCTCGTCTGCTCCAATCTCGCCAATCTGAACTTTGACTATCAGCAGAAAACCATTCGATCGTAGTCGAGGGGATATGGGAACTGTTACAATCGTGATAGATGCCTTGCATACGTGCTGCAATTTGTCGCAAATTGGAAACGTCTTGTCGAGACTGATGACCATCTATAAATTGGCCGGCATAGGGATCACCGACTCCGATCAACAGGGTACTCTTGATCGAAGGAGGCATTTGCGGCATACCGCTCTTGGGTATCGTGACCCCATCGGTGACCACCACCATGGTGGTGCTGTGGGGTTTCCATTTCTTGGACATTTTGCCTGCCAATTCCAGGCCAGCAAACAGATCCGTTTTGCCCGGTTTGAATCCGATATAAATCGGCAGTTTTTCCACTATGTGATGAATCACCTCGGGGTCGGTCGATTCCTCCAATAACGGCTTGGCTCCGTTGTAAAACGCGATTAAGCTGACATTGTACTCGCTCATTGGCAATCGATTAAACAGGCTGGTGAGAACTTCCGCCGCCCGAGCGCGACGGGGTTGGTTCTTTTCGGAACCACCGTCCTTCAAAAACATACTGGGCGAGACATCGACGACCAGCAACAAATGTTTGGGTCGTGGTTGATCGTCATCGGCAATGATTGAGTGAATTTTCGGATCGATCAGCAACAGAGTCATCAGCCCCCAGGTCAACAATCCACAAGCCACGACACGCAGCAGCGGCGTTACGCCGACCCAACGGGCCGCTCGTCCCTGAGGGCCGAAAGCCAATTGCGCCAATCGCCGGCAGCGGCGAGCATGGAATAGCTCCGCAATCATCATCAATAGAATCACCGTCAATGTCGCATATTCGGCTACCATGGAGTATACCTCAATCCAAAGGAAGAGAGCACAAACAACCCCAGCATACTCAATCCGACCAGACAAAACGGCCAATACCAATCGCTGATATCCGCGATTGTGCGCTCCATCTTTACCGCTCGCATTTGATCGATTCGCTCGAAAACCTGCCTCAAGCCAGCTTGATCGCCAGTGGAAAATGAAGAACCGCCGGTGATGGTACAAATTGAAGCGACATTGGCGGGCATGCTGCCTTCACCGATGTGGACCCCGTACACCACAATCCCATCAGCTCTTAAATCGCGAGCCAAAATTTCATCTTCGCCGTTTTGCAAGTCAGCACTTTCGCCATCGGAAACCAACATGATCATTCGGTCTCCTTCCGTTCGATCGATCAGGCTTTGCTGACACTCTTTCAATCCCAAACCGATCATCGTGCCTCCACCGATCGAGTCGTACATCGTTCCCGGCCTGAGAAAGGGTTCGGCACAACGAAACGCCGACGCGTCTTGAGTCAGTGGAATCCAGGAGACCGCTCGATTGGCAAAAATTGTCAAGCCAAACGCATCTCCTTTGCGCATTTCAACAAATTCCCCGATGGCCGCCATGGCCGCGTCGTAGCGAGTCCCCTCTCCGAAGCGGGCATTCATACTTCCCGACAGATCAAGGCAAAATTCGATATTGGTCAACACTCGTTTCTCGCGGGGAACACTCAATTGCCGCGGGCCAGCCCACAGTAAAACGGCTATCGCCAGGATGACCGCTGGAGTGGTTTGCATTAAATTGATCAAAAATCCGATCCCTGATCCGGGCCGCTGCCGCCCTTGATCCAACGGAACAATCACTCGCCCGTTTTGCCGTTGCCAGACCCAAACGGCGATTGCCAACGGCAAAAACAATCCAATCAATACCGGCCAGGAACTAAACGTCATTGGCAACCGCCTTTAAGTCATCCCTTTTCAGTTCGTCTCTTCTCAGCCCGTCCAATTCGCTGGCTTCAAATTCTTGGTAGGGCTTCAACAGTTGATCCAAATCGACATCGGTATTCCGCTGGCGGGCATGAATCCAGCGTTCCAATTGAGTCATCAAAGGGCCGGCTTGTGGGTGTTTTCTGAGATCTACGACTACGGAAACCGGATCGCGATCAAACCAGCCCAACTTCCGTCGCCAAAACTCAACTAGATACCGTTCCAATTCAGCTAACTGGTTTGCATTGATCGAACCTTGCAACGCGGACTGCAATCGAGGCTTTAAGATTTCCGCAAAGGTCTGCGGTTTAATTTGGATCACCATAGTTTGACTCGCGGGACGGCGGTAAAAAATTAAGCCCAAGAAAACTGCCACCCAAAATATTCCGGCAATCCAAACCCAAACTCGATAGCTTCCCATCCAAGGTAGGGAATTTTGCAATTCATGCGGTGGGATATGCCCTTCAGGTAATGCCGATAGGATTTTAACTTTCAGTGCCGGTAATTCCGGTTCCATTCGTCCATCGGCTCTGACTAAGTAGTCTCGCAAATCGAAATCGCCAGGTTCCAACCCCACAAACTCCAAATCATAACGAAACGCCTCACCGTGAGGCCGAGCTTGAACCATACGCAACACGATTGGCATGCTTCGATCGTCCAAGGGACGAGGAATCAATTTGGATCCAGCCACCACCACATCGGTTAAACGTTGCATACTGCCTACATACCCTTGAGTCATTAACGAATTGACGTCCTTAGTCGAGTCAATCGAACCGGATTGGCCGTTTTGACTCTGTCCTTCGGATTGGACTGGGGGATGAACTTTGCCTGACGTTGCTGACTCATCGATTCCAATCAATACGCATCCCGACATCAGCGCGAGGCTCAGGAACGTTTTCATCCAGAAATTAAGGTTTACAAAACAGCAACAGGACCGAGAGACAGAATGGAAAAATTTGATCATCGCGTACCTCGACTCAGAACGCCTCGCGATTTCAAGAAATGCCGCAACTGATCGACAAAAGGCAAGTCGGTATCGATGACCAAATGATCGACGCGAGCCCGACGCAGTTCCCCGTTCAAGCGATCTTGATCAATGCTCAACGATCGACCACCTGACACAAACTGGCGCCCGGTTTCGGCTTCTTGGCCACGGAACCAACCGACCCCTT
>JBGTHU010000483.1:0-2234 GCA_041745975.1 Mariniblastus sp. | reverse complement strand
TTTGTTTATCTTAAACTTCCATGAGCCAATCCCCAGTCCAGTCCCAGCCAATGAGCGATCCCGTTTCTACAGAAATCTCCAATGTACGTCGCAAGCGAGAGATTCCCGAAGGCACTTGGATTCAGTGTCCCGATTGCAAAGCTCCTATTTTCAACAAAGAAGCAGAAAAACGGCAACGGGTCTGTCCCCATTGCGATTTCCATATGTATGTTTCTGCCAACCAGCGAATCAAGCAGGTACTCGATGAAGGGACTTTTGAGGAATGGGATGGAAAGCTCCGATCCGCCGATCCACTAGGCTTTGCCGATTCGCGCCCCTACCCGGAACGAATCACTCAAGAGCAAAAAAAGACAGGACTATCCGAAGCCGTCATTACCGGCAGCGGCATGATTCGGGCTCGACGTGTTGCCATCGGAGTTACTGACTCTCAATTTATCATGGGCAGCATGGGGTCAGTAGTCGGCGAAAGATTAACTCGACTGATCGAACGAGCCACCCAAGAGGTGTTGCCGCTGATTATTGTCAGCGGATCAGGCGGTGGGGCTCGAATGCACGAGGGTATTCTGTCTTTGATGCAAATGGCGAAGGTGTCGGCCGCATTGGCCAAATACGATCGCAGTGGCGGGCTGTTTATCTCCGTACTTACCAATCCGACCATGGGTGGAGTCGCTGCCAGTTTTGCCTCCTTGGGGGATGTTGTGTTTGCCGAGCCGAAAGCCTTGATAGGTTTTGCCGGTCCGCGAACAATCAAAGCGACGATTCGTATCGAACTACCGGAGGGGTTTCAAACCAGCGAATTTCTGCTTCAGCATGGCTTTGTCGATCGTATCGTGCATCGTACCAAGCTGAAGTCGGAAATTGCCCGCACCATCGACTACTGCGGTAAGTGATCTTATGGGTCTTTTTGACAAATGGTTTGGTAGATCGGGAAAGGCTGGACAGCCCGGGTATGGCCCGCAAATCCAAAAACTTGACGTCTCCGCTCGATTTCAACTCGATCGGCATGCCTTCACCGGTACCATGTCCAAGTTCCAAGTCGCCAAGGAAATCCAAACAGGAAAACTATTTGGAATCAAATTCCTGGATGCAGAAAAATTGGCCTATTTTAATTCCCGATTCAAAGGACTGAATAAACCCCATGAAGGGGAAATTGGTATGCGAATCGAACATCCGCAAATCGTGAAGACCTTCGAATACGGACTCACGACCACAAATCAAGAATACATTTTGATGGAATATGTCAACGGGCCTGGATTGGACATGTCGATCCGAAAACGAGACGTTTCTATTTTTCCAGATCGCCTGAAGTTGATTCGTCAAATGGCTGAATCGATTCAGGCCGTGCATGACCAGGGGTTCATCCATCGTGATGTCTGTCCGCGGAACTTCATCTGCAGCCAAGACCACACCTACGCAAAGCTAATTGACTTTGGTTTAACCGTGCCCGACCAACCTCCTTTCCGCCAACCGGGAAATCGAACGGGGACTCCTCAGTACATGGCACCGGAGATAGTCCGCCGTCGCGCCACCAGTCCGCGGCTCGATATTTTTGCCTTTGGGGTCACCGTCTATCGTCTGCTGACCTTCGAGCATCCGTGGAATGCCACCGACACCACCGGTAAGGTTGCATTGGCCCACGACACGGAAAAACCAGTGCCGATCCAAGAACACCTGCCAAAGATCAACAAAAAATTGGCCGATGCCATTCACCGCTGCCTGCTACCCAATCCGGAACAGCGCATGCCTTCCTGTAAGAGCTTTCTCAGTTCCATCGTCACCGTCAAAAGTGAGAGCTATTGATCGAACGCAATTTGCAAAAGTGTCCGTGAAAGAATTGCCGCAATCGTTCCTTTTTTTTCCCGAAGGGAGGCCTGCCGTCATTTGTCACTGGGCCGCTGGGGGGCACCCAGAGCTAGCAAAGCGGAGGCATGGCCCAGGTTGGGATGGCCGTTGATCAAATCTTGGGATTTGATTCCAGCCCCTCCATTCATTTTTGCCATTGCTTGAATCGAGCGAACCAAGCCGTAGATCGCGGCATCGACGTCTTGTGTGACGCCGGATTCAGAAATCGTATGCATGTTGCGAATGGGGATGCCGATCGAAGCGGATGCCGAATCGATTGCCGCCAATACCGCGGCCATCGCATCGGTCCCCGTGTCACGTCCGGCCAACTCGTGTTGGATGGGGATTTGATGTTCTTGAGCTTCATGAGTAATGATCGAATTGAGCCGAGC
>JBGTHU010000482.1:0-3200 GCA_041745975.1 Mariniblastus sp. | reverse complement strand
CCCCCGCCCGCAACGGCGACGGTAAATCCTCGGTTTGACGCTGCCATATCTCCAATTGGCGCGCGTTAATTGAATTCAAATTTGATAAACGTAAGCGCCATAGTTGAACCGCCGCCAAGCGACTGATCCGGGCATCAATATCGTTGGCTAAATTTTCCATCACTTCTGTGGCAGCCTTTCGGTGAGGGCCGTCCAACAACCAGCTGGCGGCAAACAATTGATCCAAAGGATCTTTGCTGTTGAGTAAATCGACGACGAAATTCAGATCGTATCGTCCACCAGAATACCACTTCAATGGCAACAGACCAAAAAAACGACTGCGAGGGTCTTCGGTCATAATCGACTTGAAATGGGAATGAGCCACTTCAAGCCGACCGGTCGCCAAACTCACACGTACTAAATCAGAGCGAATGATCTGTTTGGCCCAGATTCGTGTTTCTACATCAAGCGAATCGGTCAGTAAGCCCAGGGCCTCTTGAAAGCCACCTCGATCAATCGCTTGCATGGCCTGTGGATAGGTTTCCGGCCACTTTGTTTGAATTTGAACAACTTGCTCGTTGGGAATTTCGCGAACCCGTTGATTCGACTCCAGTTGCAGGGAATCGCCTTCCCAAGCAACAATCACGCCCGCCCGCCAGAAATCCTCGCGACCTTCACCTCGGCGCATCAATACGGAATCAACCGCTTCCTGCGCCATGCAGGTGGCGGCGATTGCCACAATCATCAAAGATGACGAAGCAGACCAATAAATTCCGGGATTTTGTTTTCGGTACCACATGACAACAATCTAACAAACTCGCAAAAAATGCTGGGAATTCACTTTTTAACCAATATAACCATCGAACAAAATTCTCTGGCGGCTATCTAAAAAACAGTCAGTACTCGATCCGTCACTCGCCTAAACAACATTGTAGGCCAAATGCAGGGAAAATAACAAGTGAAGTATGCCCTGAACCGGTTGAAGCGGTAGCGCTGCGAGAGACAACTTGGAACGACGACTACGTTTGGCAAGGAAATTGCAGTAGGTAACGGAAAGTGACTGAGCCCCTCGAATAGGCTGACAAAAAGGCGTTTCGAAAACGAAGACTGCCGGTTGAATCGGTTGTTCGATCGGGTGCTATATTAAAAACCAGCCTCACCGTTGCGACTCAGATTAGACTAATTGATAACTCATTGGGAGCCTTCCGCGAAATGACATTTCGATACGAAAAATTAACGGCGAAGGCCCAAGAAGCCGTAGCCAACGCTCAAGGACTGGCCGGCGGAAAAGGGCACCCTGAAATCACACCGCTGCACTTACTTGCGTCGTTGCTGGCTGAAGAAGACGGTATCGTTTTACCCTTGTTGCAGAAAGCGAATGTGCAACTGCGGCAACTGACCGATATGGTCACATCAGAACTCGCTCGGCTTCCCAGCGCTTCTGGTTCGGGCAATGCGGGCATCGCTCGAGACTTGCAACGCGTTTTCGAAACTGCCGGAACGACCGCACAAGCGATGAAGGATGAGTTTATCTCCACCGAGCACCTGTTGTTGGCCTTGGTAAAAACCGATATTCAAGCCAAACGGATTCTGGAACTTAATGCCGTACGTGAATCAGATCTAATCACCGCGTTGAAAGAAATTCGAGGAACAGCGCGAGTCACTGACCAACACCCTGAGGGCAAATACCAAGCTCTTGAGAAGTACTGCATCGATTTGGTCGCATTGGCTCAGGCCGGAAAACTCGACCCCGTAATTGGACGCGATGAAGAAATTCGTCGAGTGATCCAAGTACTCTCCCGACGCTCCAAGAACAACCCGGTGCTGATCGGCCAACCGGGCGTGGGCAAAACCGCGATCGCCGAAGGGTTGGCGTTGCGGATTGTACAAAATGATGTTCCTCAAAGCTTGCGCGAAAAACGAGTGATGGCACTCGACATGGGAGCTTTGATTGCCGGTGCTAAATTCCGCGGTGAATTCGAAGAACGACTAAAGTCAGTACTCAAAGAAGTCACTGCCGCAGCGGGCGAAATCGTTCTCTTTATCGACGAGTTGCACACCGTTGTCGGTGCCGGGGCAGCCGAGGGAGGGAGTGATGCGGCTAATTTACTGAAACCCGCATTGGCTCGCGGTGAACTGCATTGCATCGGTGCCACAACACTGGATGAGTATCGCAAATACATCGAAAAAGACGCCGCGTTGGAACGACGTTTCCAACCTGTCTACATTGATGAACCCTCCGTCGAAGATACGATTTCCATCTTGCGGGGACTGAAACAGCGATACGAAACCCACCATGGGGTACAAATCAAGGATTCAGCCTTGGTAGCCGCCGCGGAATTATCCAACCGCTACATCGTCGATCGATTCTTACCCGATAAGGCGATTGACTTGGTCGACGAAGCCGCTTCGAAATTGGCCATGGAACGAGATAGCGTTCCCCAAGAAATCGACACCGTTCAGCGACGCTTGACCCAGTTGGAATTGGCAGCCCGCCAATTGGCCGACGAAAATGACGAAGGCGTCAAAGCTAGATTGGAAGAAGTCAAATCCGAAATGGAAGATCGGCGAAACGAACTGGCCATTTTGCGACAACAATGGGAAACCGAAAAGCAAGGGATTTATGGCGTCAAAAATATCCGACAGGAACTCGAACAAGTAAACCTGGAATTCTCCCGGATGGAGGCCGATATCCAATCACGTCAATCGGCCGGTTCCGCCGTCCCAGAAGAATGGTTCCAAAAACTATACGAACTTGATATCAAACGAAAACAATTGATCCAAAAAATTGAACTCAGTGAGTCGCAAAACACTGATACGGCTGACGACCCCAATATGGCTAAAACCACCGGTGAGGCGGAAACTGCAACATCAACGCCACGCAAGCGGTTGTTGAGCGAGTTTGTGACAGAGGAAGAAATTGCCGAAGTGGTCAGCGCGTGGACAGGCGTGCCGATCAGCCGCATGTTGGAGACCGAACGAGCCAAATTGTTGGTGATGGAAGAACGGCTGCATCAACGCGTTGTCGGACAATCGGAGGCGATTACAGCCGTCAGCAATGCCGTTCGCCGCAGTCGAAGTGGCTTACAAGATCCCCGCCGCCCCATCGGCTCATTTATCTTTCTGGGCCCGACCGGTGTGGGGAAAACCGAAGTCTGCAAGGCACTCGCCGAAGTCCTGTTCAACGATGATAGTGCCATGATCCGCATCGATATGAGCGA
>JBGTHU010000481.1:0-3116 GCA_041745975.1 Mariniblastus sp. | reverse complement strand
AATCGACAACAACGGTAACCGCGTGATCGATGAGGAGGGTGAGACCAATCAAGTCCTGCATCCCAACGGATCGAGCTATACGTTTTCGAATCTGAACGGGCGGATTGAGTTCGCTCGACATCTGTATATTGTCACCTTGCTGGCCACCGAGCGATTCGATTCGTCGGGGCCGATTGTTTCCGATGAACTATTGGCATATCGCCGCAATGTGGCTCAATGGGCGATCAACGTGGTCGATTTCCGGGATGTCGATTCGATCATGACACCGTTTGTGGTCGATTTGAACCCGTGGGATGGTTGGGATGTCGATTCTGACTTGCTGAATACGAATCCGCTCAATGGACGAGATCCTAGCTTTCGGGCGGTGGTTTGGGGAGTGGAGCGACCCGAGTTGCTGATCAACGAAGTGTTAGCCACGCATGATCGACGGACGCAAGATTTGAGTTTCGACGCGTCGGGGACTCGTACTGATACCCCGGACGATCCCGATGATGACTTCGACAGTCATTTGGTTCCCAATGCTTCCCTGTTTGTCGAATTGTACAATCCGTGGGTTGCCAATGAAGCGAATTCGATTCGCCCCGCCGAGCTCTACGATGCGGGTCTCAACGGCGTCGATTTGCAAAGGAATTCCCCGGACAACAGCAGCCCGGTATGGCGGTTGGTCGTCAACCAACCGGGGCAATCAATGCAAGACCCCGATTCGAACCCCTCGACGGCCTATTTTGAACGTCGAATTTATTTTCGTCGCCCCGATCATGATGCGGGGCCGGAAGTTTATTTTCCGGAAGACCATCTGGCAACCGCTCCGCTGGCACCCGGTTTTTTTGCAATGGTCGGATCGGCGGGTACGTTTGCCGGAGGTAATTACACGACCTATTTTGGTCGCCGCAGTGTGAATCCTGAACTGTTCGATCAGACTCGGCATTTGCTACTGAATCCGACTAATGGAACGATCCAGATTTTCAACTGGAATACGGACACTTCCTCGCTGGAAGCGGAAACCCGTCGCGTGATCAATTTACCGATCGGATTAAATGATCAAGGAACACCGCGAAATCTGGGTGTCAGCGATCCACTGGAAGGGTACACCGGTTTGAGCGAGGGGGGGCAATCGATTGAATTGACTGCTGAGCCAGACGGATTTCGTTTTACAATTGGGGATCCAGCCCCGGAAACGGCGTTCGCCTTTGACATGCCCGTCGATCGGATGTTGAATCCGGATCATTACGACACGTTCCTAAAAGACGATGGGCTGAAGACGGGCTATCGAACGTTGCATTTGCAGCGGTTGGCCAATCCGTTGCTGGCCTTTCATCCGCTGACCAATCCTTATTTAACGATCGATTCCAGTGCCATCGACTTGGTGGTTTTCAATGGAGCCGAAACGCAGGACGATCCCAACAACAATCCGGCTCCCATTCGCTTTGGCTCGTTGGAGCGTCAAGCGAGAGTTCGCGAGTCGGGGGAAGCGACCCAAGATGTAGAAAACCAGCGACAGCGATTGTTGTTCAAGTCCAATTTGACCGGCGGCTTGTTTCAAGCAGGTGACGATTGGCAGTCGACACCTACGCAGGCGTTATCTGATGCCGAATTGATCGTCGATGACGAGCATGTTTTCAACCGCAACCTGGCGGAAAGTTTTGGTCAAATGAATTGGGCGGATCGCAATGCGTTCGCGCTGGATGATGGAGGACAGCCGATTCAGGTTCCTTTTTCTTGGTTGACTTGGAACAATCGGCCTTATGCCAGCCAATTGGAATTGGCGAATGTACCCTTTGCATCATCGTATGGATTGACTCGATTGTTTGACAATGCCAATGAAATGCGCAACGTTTACGTCCCTCCCGCGGGGGATTGGGGAGTTGAGACATTGCCACAATCCGGACAGTTTCCCCACCTTTTCAATTTCTTCTCGGATCGATTGGAACCGGTCGAAACGATGTATGGTCTGCATCGGGTTTTTGATTTCTTGGAGGTTCCGTCACGATTTACGGGTACTGATTTTTACGTGAACCCAGACGTTTTTCAAATTGATCAGGGTTTGAGTTTCAGTTTGGCGGCTCCATTGGATCGCATCTCGCGGTATCGCTATCCGGGCAAAATCAACATTAATACCGTATTGGATTCGCGGGTCTGGGAAGGATTGATGCGGAACTACGCCTTTCCATTGGGTGGAGGGAGTGCGGTCAGCTTTGACGATTGGGCGCGTTCGCGAGATGGTACCGGTGGAAATCGTTTTGGCAATCCGTATCGACCGGCCCAAGCGGGCAACTGGGTACCGTTGAACTCGCTGCGAGTGGATAGTGTCGAATGTGGTTTGTTTCGATCGGCGATACGATTCGGGCGGCAGCAGCCGTTGTTCGATTTTACTTCGATTGGTACCCACAATAGTACTCAGCGGGCGGCTTATTTTAGAAATGATTGTCGTCAGCGTTTAGGGAATTTGGTGACATCGCGTTCCAGCGTATTCGCGATTTGGATTACGATTGGATATTTTGAAGTCGATGAAAACGGAGCTCTTATTCAAGCGACTGAGGGTGGAAGAGAACTCGGGGGTGAAAGTGGAAATACGACACGTCATCGCGCTTTTTATCTGATCGATCGATCGATACCAGTCGCATTTGAGCCGGGCAAGAACCACAACATCGATCGTGCGGTATTAATCCGCCGGCGGTTGCAATAAAAAAACAGGCAAAAATCCTGCACTGTGTTGGGTGTGAAGGGAGAGCGACAGGTTTCAATTGGTTGTCGATATTGGTTGTATGACCAATCAAACCATGGCACTCAAAGGAGTAGAAAGTTGGTAAGAACAGCCGCAGAATTCGCCAAGATATCGACCTTTTAATTTTTCCTGCTTCACTTCATACTGTTTAATAACTTGATTGATTTTGTCTTTTTGGTCTTCGTCGAGTTGCACCATGGCAGGCATGGAAACTCCACGTGCGATAATCTTCATTAGGCCATCGAAACCATCATTTTCTCCAGCTGCAAAATGACTTACAATGTTTCGGCGGCTCCCGTTCACCGCTTGGTTTTGCATGATTCAATCGCCTTCGGTGGATGATTCGCCGTCTTGATGCACCCATTCGACGAGAGACTCAAACTCACCATCA
>JBGTHU010000480.1:0-1589 GCA_041745975.1 Mariniblastus sp. | reverse complement strand
GAATCTGTCGCAAATCGTTGGCATTAACCACTACGGGAACGTCCCCTCTCAAGACGGGCTCCATCGCCATCCAACGCAGATCAGTTTCTTGTCGAGAGCCGGCATCCATCGCCGAAGGATCGTTTCGGCGAGTCTCCAAATACGCCCGCGCGTCGGCAAATTGTCCCTTTAACTCCTTAATCGACGCCGCATAGCGAGAGTCATTGGCTGGCGAAGGCCAATTCAATACCATGGCTGTTTGCCCTTTTAGGGACATCTGTTCCCACGTCCATCCATCCAGATTCATGGCGGAAGCGTAACCCGAAATGACTCCACCAGACGGATTGGATACCGCCACCAGCACTCCGGCTGATCGAGCGACCCCAATATGGCGGCTGGCCGGATGAAACGCTACTTCGGCTCGCACATTCGGATTGAACGTCCCTTCCTCATTCGTATCGGTGGCCTGCTGTAAAGCGCTGTTTTCAAACAACCCCAAATTCGTGGACACGTCGATCAATCCCGGATAGATATGTTTGCCCGCGACTTCAATCCGCAATGCACTTTCGGGAATTTCGACCTCGGCACCAATGGCTGCAATCACCCCTTGCTCAAACAACACGATACCGTTTTCAATCGTCTGGCCTGCCATCGTATGAATCGTTCCCCCCACCAAAGCAATCGGTTGCTGCTGAGGCTTCGCCGGGATCTGGGCCATCAATCGATTGCTCGAAATTTGCCATAGCAAACCGATTCCCCAAATCCCCAGCAACACTTTGGCGAAAAACGGGGCACGAACGAATTTAAGTATTATCATGTCTATCAAGCTCTCGTAGGAAAAAACTTTCAGCGGGTTACAGATAAATCAATAAACTAATTGGTTAAAATTTCCTGAATTAATTGGCTCCTTTCCTCGACGATCGCGGCACGTAATTGCCGGTCTTCTTCGATGTCAAAATACTTTACCCCATCAATCCAAGTCTGTTCGGCTCGAGTTTTGGTCGACATCGGATGGTCAGACCAAATCACAAAATCGGCATCTTTCCCCGGCTCCAGCGAACCGATCCGATGATTGACCCCCAAGACAGTGGCCGTGTTGATGGTCACCAGAGCCAGTGCCTCCTCTTCCGTCAAACCGTTCCGCAACATTTTTGCTGCCTCCCAATTCATCCGAGTGGCAATCTGACTATCATCGGAGTGCAACGAGGTAACGATACCCGCTTGCATTAACAGACGAGCATTGAAAGTCGTTGCGTTGAAAGATTCGATTTTGAAGGAAGACCAATCACTCCAAACGACTGCGGAAGCACCATGTTTTTTGATCTCCGGTGCAACTCGATAGGCTTCTACACTATGGTGAAACACATCGACTTTGGCATTAAAATCTTCCGCCAAACGCATCAGCATCAAGATTTCATCCTGACGGTAACAGTGAGTTTGGATCAAAATATCGCCGCGAACAATATCGGCCAAGGCTTCTAAGCGTAAATTGCGGCGGGGCGGAATTCCTCGTGGATTGGATTCCCAGTCTTTCCAGCGTTGTTCGTATTCGACCGCCGCCTGAAAATTATCGCGAATGATCTGCTCGACTCCCATCCGCGTGTCCGGAT
>JBGTHU010000479.1:0-2871 GCA_041745975.1 Mariniblastus sp. | reverse complement strand
GCGGCCAACCAATTGACCGAACATCCCTTGATCCAATCTTCACCAACCCCTGAATCATCCGGAGGAACTTTTTATGCTCAACAGCAACAGGAAGCCAATCGAAATCACCAAGGAGACCCGGCCCAGGATACCGCTGACTTTAATAGCGCGGTGGGAAATCTGCGCGTCGATTATTGTCTCCCTTCCAAAAATATGAAATTGATCCAAGCCCAAGTGTTTTGGCCATTGCCTGACGATCCTGCCAGCCACCTGAATGCCGCCAGCGATCATCACATGGTCTGGATCGATGTTGCGTGGTAACTTCGACTGATCACTTGTGCTCACTATCATCGCTGCCATTTTGGTTGGCGACTATTTATTTGCGTTCGATTTGAGTCAATCGCGCTGCGGTAAATGGATTCTTAATTCGCAGTGGCAAAGCCCGTCGGGTCGATTTGTTTTCCGATTCGTCTGACGCTGAATCGGAATTCGTGTTTGTTTCTGCATCTGAATTGGCATCTGCTGATGGATCAATGGAGGCATCCTCCGGTTCGACAATTTCAGGAATCGGTTCGGTCACCGGTGGCTGGGGCGGAACGCTGGTCGGAGGAAGAATCTGTGCAGGGGCATCGAAAAAAGGATTTTTGATAACGGTAGGATCAGCTATCACTGCCGGTATCGTCATCTCGACCGGTACGATTCCTGGAGGCGCCGCAAAGGGACTGATACCGTAGGGCCGGCGAACGATGTGGCTGTAGTAGACCGGCGGGTATTGGGCAAAATAAGGCAATCCTTCCCGTGGACGGGAAAACGTATTCCCACAGTTAAACCCACCATGAATGCCACCGAATTGAAGTCCGGTTCCGAATTCGTAGCCAGATTGGTAGACTTGTGCTTCCACCGCAGGGCTACCGGAAAAACAGGCCATTGCTACCGCAGCTAGACTTAACATTAACTTTTTCATTTTACTCTCGCTTGTTTGCTGAAGTGAACCATTGGTGCGATGACTAAAAATGCTCAAATCGCATTGAATCGCGTCAATTGAAATGCAACCACCGAACCAAGTCGCAAATTGCTACTTAATTTCACGATAATTGAGAGCCAGCAATTTACAAGAGATTAATTGAGCGACCATTAGTCAAAATTGGAATTAAATCAGCAGTGCACAAGTTGAATCCGGCACAATTGACAAACGCGTTAAAATCGGAAGCCAGAATATGCGGTTTTGATTTGGTTGGAGTCTGTCCGGCGGTGACAGCAGTGGGGTTTCATCGATTAATTGAATGGATTGAATCAGGATTCGCAGGAGAAATGGATTATTTGGCGACAAGGTTGCCGGCTTATGAGCATCCCGACCATGTCTTACAGCCAACCGCATCGCTGATGATGCTAGGAATGAATTACCGCTCCCGAGATCCCCGTCCTGCCACCGCGGGCACAGGACGGATTGCTCGTTATGCGTGGGGAGAAGTCGATTACCACGACTTAATTCAAACGCGACTTAAACAACTCAAACAATTTGCCAACAACCTGTTTGCCGATGCGGGAATCAAGGAGGCCCAAGTCCGAGGGGTCGTCGATACGGCTCCGCTGTTGGAACGGGAATTCGCTCAATTGGCAGGGTTGGGATGGTTTGCCAAAAACACGATGCTGATCAATCGACCGCTGGGGAGTTGGTTTTTTATTGCTGCGATGTTGACCAATGTGGAATTGGAATATGATTCGCCGCTGGAAACCAGTCACTGTGGCACTTGCACCGCCTGCCTGGATGCTTGTCCCACCGACGCGTTTCCCCAACCGGGTGTATTGGATGCAACACGCTGCATTAGTTATCTGACGATCGAGCATCGGTCGTCGATTCCCGTCGATTTGCGAGAAGGGATCGGTGATTGGGTTTTGGGTTGCGACATTTGCCAAGAGGTTTGCCCCTGGAATCGCAAAGCTCCGCAGACTGAAGAGACGGCATTCTATCCCCAACCCAAACTCGATCGTCTGGATTTGCGGGGGCTGTTCGATCTGAGCGAAGATCAGTTTCGGGCTGAATTCCGCAAAACGCCTCTCTGGCGTCCGAGACGACGCGGGATCTTGAGGAACGCGGCAATCGCCTTGGGGAACCAACCTGATTCATTGAATTTACCCGCTTTGAACCGAGGTTTGCACGACCCTGAGGAATTGATCCGATCAGCCTGTGCATGGGCGTTGGGCCGCCACCCAATGCCGACTGTAATGGAGAAGCTACATTTCAGAAAGGAAATCGAATCGAGTCCGGAGGTTTTGTCCGAGATTCAAGCGGCAATCGAAGTCCTTCAAGCGGCGTCATAGCCGTATGTGTGACTTTAGCGAGCTAGCATCACGATTGAGGAGTTTGCAAGAGTTTGGGCAGTAAAATATCATCCCTCCCAGGCCATCACATGGCGCCCATTGATCTGGTCCAGTTGCTCATTCAAGGTCAATCCGTCATAAATAATGCCGATACCAAACAGACCGCAAGTCAACATATAAACGATCCCGCTGATGATCTTGCCCTGGTAGAAACGATGTACTCCCAGCCAGCCTAAAAAGAGTAAGAATACCCAAGCGACACCGTAGTCCAATGATCCCGCTTGGTAGCGCTGGTTGGCTTCTTGGTGCATCGAAGGGATCAAGAACAAGTCGACCAGCCAGCCGATTCCCAACAATCCAAAAGTGAACAACCAAATAATCCCGGTAATTTGCTTGCCATAATAAAAACGGTGGGCTCCAAAGCAACCCAACAGCCACAGCAAATAACCGACGGGTATCGAGTGAGAAGAGACGTAGCCGACTGGAACATATTTGACATAATGTTTCCCAGTTGGCAGTTCGGCGGTTGAAAAATCTCCCTGTTTTACTGGTGGAACAGGTGCATTATGG
>JBGTHU010000478.1:0-4487 GCA_041745975.1 Mariniblastus sp. | reverse complement strand
AGGCCCTGAGACAAACACGGCAAATTGCATTGCAGCAAAAAAAAGTATGACTCGCACGATTGAAGAATCAGGCGTTTGAGGCTTCTCACTCTCCATGGCCGGTTGAATATCAACGATCCATTGTGGCTGCTCCGTATGGCGACCTAACAAGATCGCAGATGCGATTCGCAACATGCCAGCCAGCAAAAACATCCCGCAAAATATAAAGAGGACACTTTCAATAACCAGAAACTTGAGTATTAATCCTGCAGCACAGACCGCGGACAGCAAACATACCTGGCAGATCCTCATGCGACAGGATAGATACCGTGTCCGAATTTTTTTGGGGATTACAAACTCCATCCAGGTATTCCACGCAGGAATCATCGCTAAGCTTGAAGCGCGATAGATGACCATTAACAGAAAAATAGTCCAAAAATTAGCAGCATCTAAGCCGCAGCTTACCGCCAAGGCAACCAAGCTCAGACCTTGGATCGTGGAAATGATCACGGACCAAACACGATAGGAGCCTGCCCGGCGAATCCCCCACGGTGTCGCCAGTTGGATTAGACTGCCCGCCAGCAAGGGTAAGGTCGCTAAAATCCCGATCTGAAACGTGCTGATTCCCGCCGCAATGTAAAATGCACCGAACCAGGTTTCCGCTAATCCGACCATCAGGCTAAACAGTGCCCCTTCGAGCATGCAGTATCGCAGATCTCTACGCAATACCATTCGGTTGTAAGGGAGCTCTCGCGGAGGCCGCAATAATTGAATCATTTAGATAACGACAGCCAGAATTCGATCCAGTCTTTGCCAACATGACGGAGGAGTTTAGTAGTTGAAATCCAATTTGCAAAGCCCAAAACAATCACTGAATCAACTGAGTCAACGTAGTCAATCACGAATTACCTACTACGACTGCTGTAGCGAATAGGGATCGTCTTCCCAGCGAAGCATCGCTAGCAGTATATCCGGTCATGTGTTTGACGATCAGTATATCGCGAGCTATTACTTTTCTGCTTTCCTTTTTTGATCAGTTGTTCAAATAAGGCAGAATCGAACTGTCACCTGGCCATTTGGGAACTCCACCGATGTATTGGAAATTATCAAACTCGGGGACCGCGTCGGTTTCACGCGGATCACCAGTTCGCTTCAAATAGTCAGTCAATTGCTTGGCAAGGCGCTGCTTCATTTCAACATACTCGGGGTCGTCAACAACATTGACTATTTGATCCGGATCTTCGGCGATAAAGTACAATTCTTCCGCAGGACGTTTGGCGAAGGACAATTCGTAATACCTACGATGAACCGAATCATAATCACGGTTGCCCCACAGGTAGAATTTTGTCGGGCCATTATCGCAATCACCCAACCAAGCGTTTGGTTTATGAGCTTTTTCTGGGTAAGGCGTACCTGCGGGCCAACGATCCGGTTGATAATTGCGAATGTACAAATATTGCTCGGTTCGCAATGCGCGAGAGGGATACCCTGTCGGCCCGTCTTCTTGACAATCGGTATGCCGTTCCCGACCCAAGACAATGAAATCCGATGGTTCCTCAGGATTGCCAACCAAGTCATTCCCATCGCTCCCATCGTTCCCATCGTTCTGCAGTATCCCCGCCAGCGAACGCCCGGTCATTGCTTGTGGCACTTCCAAACCTGCAACACCCAAGAAGGTGGGGGCCAAATCGGTAAGCGAGATGAATCGATTGATTTCTCGACCCGGTTGCTTGATCCCCGCTCCCCAGCGAATGGCCAGCGGGACACGGCTGCCCCAGTCGTACAGGTTCCCTTTGCAGCGAGGGAACGGCATGCCGTGATCTCCCGACATCACGATGATTGTATTCTCTAATACTCCGTTTTGCTCCAGTAATTTAATTGCCGCGGCAACATCTCTGTCCCAACGCTGAACTTCGAAGTAGTAATCCGCGATGTCGCTGCGAATCGCTTCCGAAGATGGATAAAAATCTGGAATCGGAATGTCTTCCAACGGCATGCCGCTGGCGACCCCAGTTCCTTTTTCATAATCGCGATGAGGATCGGACGTGCCAAACCAAAAACAAAACGGTTTCTCGCTATCTCGCGATTGAATAAATTGACGGAAAGACAATCCTGGACCGCAGGGGTGTTCTTGGTAGTCACCTTGGCCAAATTGACCTGGCCCCCAGGCCTTCCGCCAATGTCCAATTTCATACCCAGCGTCGCGCAGCAGGAACATAAAATTAGGATGTCGAATATCCAAAGCACCGTATAGATTGGCACCTGCCCCCAGCCGATAGAATTGCTGACCGGTGAGAATCGCGTTGCGAGAGGGAGTGCACGACGGTGAAGAAATAAAGGCTCGATGGAACAGAACCCCTTCCTTGGCCAAGCGATCAAAAGCTGGCGTTTTGACGACGGGATCACCATATGTGCCCGCGTGCGGCCACCCCCAATCATCGGCTAGACAAAACAGAATGTTCGGTCGATCATCCGCCAGTGCCGAATCAGCGGTACACCCTCCGAATACAAATAGAATCAAAAAATGGCAGAGAATTCGTAGGACCGTCATGTTGTTCACCTTATGCATAACGAAATTGTAAGCGTTTAAGGGTAAGTAGAGAGGTTAAGGCTGCTGCCGAGACAATTCTTAGCAGATGGCTCACATTGAGTGATTATTGTATCGGCAGCAGCCTTAACCTCCCAATTCACTCGATGATTCGCAACGGGGTAAAGCTCAAGTGAAATCGCTTTTTGCCGTACTCATCGAATTCAATCGTGCCCATGACTCGTTTCCCTTCCCCGTCCAAACTGACCAATCGCCCACTGCCATACTCGGAATGCACGACCTGCATTCCGATTTGGAACCGTTGGGGATGATACAGCCTGAATTCGGACTCGTCCTGCTCATTCTCGATTTGGGATGCGATTTTCAAATGGGGAATTTTTGCCAGCGCCGCTCGCGACGCCGGGCTATCACTAACGGATGATCGACTTTTTGTGCCGCCAGTCAGACCAGGTTGCTCTCCCCGTCTTAAGCGAATAGGGGCTAATTCCGATTCTTGCTTGCGTGACTTTGGTGGCTGGGTTGGAACGGCCGACGCAACAACCGAGAATGGCAGCACGGCTTCACTGACGGAATCATCATCGCTTTCGGAATCCGCAGGGTCGTTATCGATTCCGTTGCCTTCGTGGTCCTCATAGCGATCCGCGTGGACATCGAGCGATGGCAATCCGTCATCCATGAACGGGTCCAATCCGGCCACGGAGATTTCGGAATTACCGCAATCGTAATCGTAGCGGCCTGTCGAAGGTTCAAATATTTCCATCTCGTTGCGTGGCAGTTCCATCAAAAAACGGCTGGCGATGCAGGGCCAATGATCGCCCCTTCGAAATCGATTCAAACAGCGACTCAACTGCAGTTCATCCATTGCTCGGGTAATCCCGACAAACAGCAAGCGACGTTCTTCTTCAACTTGTTCATTGTCGACCGCGCTGCGCTCATGGGGCAAGATTCCCTCTTCCAGACCGATCACGTAAACCACGGGGTACTCCAGGCCCTTAGCCGCGTGCAGAGACATCATGGTGACAAACTCCTTGCCATCTTTCAGCGCGTCGGTATCGGAGATCAGTGCCGCCTGCTCCAAATAACGTTCCAATCCCCCCTCCCCTTGGTGGTCTCGCTCGAACTCGATGGCCGCATTGATCAATTCATCGACGTTGGCAGCGCGTTCAATTCCTTCTTCCGTGGTGTCCATCAGCAACCAATCACGATACCCTGTTTCCTGAAGGACTTGTTCGATAATCGTCGGTACATCGTGCTCAATCCACTGAGCCAATTGATCCATGATCGCCAAAAACTTTTTAATTTTTGCTCGAGGGGCATTGGTCAGAGTGGAGACGTGATCGACCTGTCGAGCTGCTTCCAGCATTGGCAGTCGTTGTTGAAATGCGAATTGCTGTAGTCGCTTGAAGCTGACTTGACCGATGCTGCGTGGAGGGACGTTGATAATCCGTTCCAAGGCGACACCGTCATCCGGATTGTTCATCAATTGCAAAAAGGCCAAAATGTCTTTGACTTCCTTACGTTGATAAAATTCATAGCCGCGGAGAATTTGATAAGGAACCGCGCGGCGGCGAAAGGCGTGCTCCAGCACACGAGACAAATAATTCGTGCGGTAGAGGATGGCAAAGTCATTGTAGCCGCGCCCCCCTCGCTCGACCGCCAAGGCAATGGCATCGGCAATTTCGGCTGCTTCATCTTCGGGCGTGCGAAACGCGACCAATCGGACTGGTTTTCCTTGTTGATTTTCCGTAAATAGCGTCTTATGTTTGCGCCGTACGTTATTCAAAATTAACTGATCGGCAACCGCCAGAATCGATTTCGTGCTGCGATAATTTTGTTCTAAGCGAAAGATTTGCACATCGGAGTAGTCTTTTTCGAAGTCCAAGATGTTACGCAAGTTGGCCCCCCGCCAACCATAGATCGACTGATCCGGATCGCCCGTGACCGTCAAGTTCCGATGGTC
>JBGTHU010000477.1:0-2720 GCA_041745975.1 Mariniblastus sp. | reverse complement strand
CGGTTTGCAACGCCTGAGAGACTTTGCCCTTGCCTGGACCGCCTTCGGCCCCGAGTCACGCACCGGCCCCAATTAAGATGCTACAATTTGTGTATAACGCTGAGGGCTCTGCCTGGGAACGCACTGCGGGGAGGCTCCGGCCTCCAGAGAAACCATCATCAACACCCGCATCGTCTTCTGCTCCTGTCCCTTGCGGAAGTCTACAAAAGCCGAACGGACCGGCGACTTCCGACCAACCAATTTTGACTTCGCTTTCCAATTCAGTCAAGCTTTGATCACAATCGGGACAATGGGACAGATGGCTTTCCAGTTGCTGGGCAGTTCCCTCATCGGTCCAGCCTTGCAGATACGGCAACAGTTGTTCTCGATCGACGCAGACGTTGTTGTGGCCGCTGGGGTTATTATTACTTGGGCTGGCGTTTGAGGTCGTGGCCATGGGAAACCTTTTCGGGTTGATAACCAATTGAATTTTGGGAAATTGTCTCCATACTGAACTCTGTTATAATCGTTTCCAGCGTGACACGGGAAAATCAAGCCCCGTTTTTGTTCGTATTTTCAGAGAGAGACTCCTCCAATAAATCGATTCAACTGAAAGCTTCAACGCGTATCACGGTCACAAAATCAATGAACGAAACCTCGAACAGCACACCATCCAGCAGCATGACATCGGCCAGTCTGATTATGCGAGTGCGCGATCAATCGCAAGAGGCTTGGAGTGAACTGGTCAACTTGTACGCTCCGCTGGTCAATCGTTGGTGCTTGCGGAAAGGAGTCAACGAAACCGATGCTGCGGACGTGATGCAAGAAATCTTTATCAGCGTCGCCAATAGCCTCGATCGCTTTCAATGCAACGATGCCTCGCGACAACAGCCGGGCAGTTTTCGAGCGTGGCTGTGGACGATCGCCCGACGTCGGATCGCCGATTGGTACCGCAGGCAAGATGCACGGCAGGCGGCGGTTGGCGGCAGCAGTAACCTGCGACGGTGCCAATCTCAAATTGATCCCCACGATGAATCCATCTCCGTCGACATCCAATCCAGCGGTCGGATGGACAGCAAATCCGACGGCTTTCTCGACGAACCCTTCGTCGGCGAATCCGACTACAAATCCGAAAGCCAACGCAGCAGCCAACCCAGCAGCAAATCTGAAAGCCATTTAGAAAACCGATTTGACGACGAACCCTCCTTGGCGACCGATCTGATTAGTCTTCAACGTCGCGCGATGCAGCAGATTGAGAGCAAGGTGGCTCCGCAGACTTGGCGAGCCTTTTGGCGATGTGTGGTAGACGGTCAAAGTACCCAGCAAGTCGCCGACGAATTGGGGCTTTCGATCGCCTCGGTTCGTCAAGCCCGCAGTCGCATCCTCCGCCGTCTTCGCGAACAACTGGGAGATTGTTAAACCATTATCACGGTTCGCTGGTTGGAAGGGAGGTCGAAGGGTAGTGGTCGTTTTATTTTATTTGCTTTAAACTGTTTTTGTTTAGAAAAAACGTAATATGTCAGTATCCGTACAGACTCCGAAGGCGAAGGGTAAATTCAGTCTGTCGAATGCTTTAATTCCAACTCAGCACCACCCTAAACAGGAGAACAGATGATCCATTTCGGAATTTTAGGAGCGGGGAATGCGGGTGCGGCACTGGCGGCCCATTTGAAGTTGCTGGGGCATTCGGTCAGCCTTTATGATCTTTTCCCGGCGGCGCTGGCGGACATTCAAAAGCATGACAACACAATCTTGCTGGAGGGGAACGCTCCCGTTTCAGGGCCGGCCACCATGGATCGGGTGACTTCCGATTTGGGGGATGCGATGGAGGGAGCGGATATTTCAATCGGTACCACTCCCGCCCACATCCACAAAGCCTTGGCGGCAAGTGTAGCCCCCCATCTTAAGTCAAACCAGACCGTCGTTTTGTAACCGGGCCGCACCGGAGGGGCCCTCGAATTCCGCAAGGTGCTGGGAAAACATGGGGGGAATTTGGAAGCGTTGATTGTCGAGACGCAAACCATCGCGTACGCCTGTCGCAAAACCGAGAATCGTGTCAACGTGTTTGGATACAAGCAAAAATTGGGGTTCTCCGGTTTGCCCGCGACCCGATTTAATCAGCGGCGAAGGCCACCGAATGGGCGGTCCGATCGTTCCAACCGTCGAATGGTGTTGCCGTAAAAATGCAATGGACGGTTTGGGCGATGCTCAATGGGCAGGCTGGTCAACCAATCCCGATCTTGTGGGCGGACAATCACGTAGGGATATCGGCGGACATACGACGCGCTAAGTGCGGTGTTAGACGACGTAGTTTCCAAAGGGATACTTGGGGAATCTAACGTATTGTCAGAACTCAAATTTTGTTCGGATAAACTGCCATTCTCTTGCCCCAAGATGATTTCAGTCTGAAACAAGGCAACCAGAAGAATTACCAATAAAGAACTATTTAATGTTTTCATTTGTTGAGTATTGATTTAAGGGATTGGCCTATGCTATTTCACAATTTTAGCTGGAATTTGGATGCAAATCGGAATTTTATCAATGCAGCTATACCGATTTTTAAATCGGATTCTTGAAATTGGCACTATTGCAGGCCCTCGGTATTTTTGAAAAGAAAAAAGATTCAGGCATTTTTTTCCTAAAAACAGCTCCAATCAATCACTGTTAAAACGCGGCTAATGCTCATCGGATATTTCAGGCCGTGAATGTTGGGAATTTCCTCCGTCCAATGCTGCAAACGA
>JBGTHU010000476.1:0-4119 GCA_041745975.1 Mariniblastus sp. | reverse complement strand
GTCGAGTTAGATGCACCCCGCTGGGTGATGCAGTTGATGCAACAAGAGATCATTGTCAATGCCAGCCTGCGGCCTTTTCATGCCGGTATGGAAATCACCGATTCCCACCAAGCGACTGACGCCGAGGGTCCTGCGAATGCTGATGGACATTCAATGCCAGCCGGCACGTTTTTAATATTGAAGGCCAACAATCAACAACGATGGCGACAGGTGGTGCGGAACATGCGGCGACTCGCTCGCAACAGCAGCATTGAATTGGTTCCGCTCTACACTGGTCGCAATTCGACTGGACCCGATTTGGGAAGCGGACAAATCGTGACCCTGCCCCAGTGTACCCCCGCCTTGATTGTGGGGCCGGGAACCACATCGACTCGAGCCGGATCGTTATGGCATTTTTTGGATCATCGATTGGAGCAACCGGCGACGTTGATTGACGCGGACCAAATGGGGAGTACTGATTTGAGTTCTTTCAGTTGCGTGATCATGCCCGCCGGTAGCTACGGTAGTTGGGGAACGCGTGAGGTCGACGCTTTGACCAATTATGCTCGATCGGGAGGAACGATCATTGCCACGGGAACTGCCGTCAATTGGTTGACACGAAATAACATTGTCACTTCCGGTGGATCGGTTGCACGGGTTACATCCAAACGGATGTTGGATGGACCGGGTGGCGAAGAAGCTTTAGGCAAAAGCTACAATGATGGGGACGAGGACGCCGCTGCGGCGGATGCTGGGATCGGCAAATACCGTTTTGCGGATGCCCGAGATTTGAGAGCACTGGAATCGATCGCCGGGGCCTTATTTATGACGCGAATCGATTCTACTCACCCGCTGGGTTTTGGTTTTCCTGATGAATTTGTTCCGGTATTCCGCGATTCAACAACGGCCTGGGATGAACCGAACAATCCTTTAGGCGTGGTGGCTCGTTACACCGATGTCATAGCCGGGTACACCAGCCAGCGAAATCGGGAACGAATCCAGGGTACATCAGCTGTCAAAGCCCAAAATCTGGGTCGCGGTACGGTAGTGATGATTGCCGACGACCCCGTTTTTCGCGGATACATTCGTTCCAGCGAGCGATTTTTGACCAACGCCATGTTGCTGGGGCCGGTGCTGAGAATTCCCGCTGCGCCAACGGATTGAAGATGAGGTTTTCATTTTCTGGCTCATTAAATCTTTGCGACGATAAGAAGAGTTTTTTGAGGAAGAACCTCGATGGGTGCCGTTCACCAGTTGATCAACCTCCGGCGATTGGCAAAAAATTCGTGACTGTTCACGGATCGGTGTTGCCAGACAAAAATTGCGGAAAATTTGGGGCTGCCGAGGCGCCGGTCGAGGCAATTCTATGTCAATGCAACATTTTAAGTAATTCTTGTTTCGGCAGGAGCCTCAACCTCCCACCCTTTCCATCAACGGTTAAAATAATTTGGGTGATGTCTCTGCAGGACAAACTCAAGTACTTGAATTTGGCTGTTGTCTGGTCAAGAAAAAAACCAAGCTTGGTGGGTTTTCGGCGAACAACAACTGAACTTACAAGCTCGACAAGTAGCCTCGTATTTTCACTGTCGGAAAAATCCCTGTTTTCCCTCTAATTCCGATGATCGGAATGGATGGATTCTTCAATAGCGTAAATTTAAACGCTGAGAAGTTTCCACATAGGGATTTTCCAAATTACAATGTATCGTTAGCGCTGACCAGCGATGCCATTTTGCCGGTCCCAGAACCACGGTTGACGGTTGAGAATTCCCATGATTGATTTTATCCAAGAGGTCTTTCAGCCATTCAACTTCCCTTTTACGGTGGCGTTGATCGCTGTCATGATTTATTGGTGCCTGGCCTTTGTGGGGGTCGTGGGGATGGATTTGTTTGATCTCGATTTTGGCGGCAGTACCGATGCCGATTCGCTTTCGATCGGAGGCGTTGTCAAAGCGGCAGCAAACTTTATGTATCTCGGTGAAGTCCCCTTGGCACTGGTCGGATCTTTCATGGTGTTGTTCATGTGGATCACGACCGTCAGCGGCAATCACTATTTGAATCCTGAATACAGTCTCTGGCTGTCGATGATCTTGTTCTTACCGAACCTGATTCTCAGCTTGTTGGCGACAAAAATATTACTGTTTCCAATCGCGAAACTTTTCAGCGAGCGGGAGCGATCGCCGATTCGGCAAGAGTTATTTGGCAAAATTGGATTGGTCACCTCATCCGAGGTTACCCCTGAATTCGGCATTATGGAAATTCATCAAGACGGCCCTCCATTGGTGTTGAACATTCGGACACGTTCTGGTGTTCGCCTGATTCAAGGGACGGCAGTTGTGATCATCGGTTACAATCCACAAAATGACACCTTTCTGGTAGAGCTTTCTAAATAGGGGCCCCTCATGATTGACACTTTAATTTTTGCAGACACGTTTTCCAATATTTTGTATGGCGTTGTCGGTTTTTTCTTGTTAATTGTTTTTTTAGGTTTCTTGGCCTTTATTTTTCGCTGCTGGCAGAAGGTCTCTCAAAGCTTCGCCTTGGTACGCAACGGTATGGGAGGAACAGCTGTCAGTTTCTCCGGCATGATTGTCATTCCCATCTTGCAAAAAAGCGAATTGATGGATATATCCGTCAAGCGAATCGAGATCGATCGCACCGGGACGGAAGGATTGATTTGCAAGGACAACATGCGAGCCGACATCAAAGTCAACTTTTATGTGCGGGTCAACAAAACCAAAGAGGACGTCGAGCGAGTGGCTCAGTTTTTGGGTTGCCAGCGCGCTTCTGATGAATTGGCGTTGCGGCAACTGTTTGAACCTAAATTTTCCGAGGCGCTTAAAACTGTCGGCAAACAGTTTGATTTTGTCGAGTTGTACAATCTCCGGGATGAATTTCGCGAGCAGATCGTTCGCTTGATCGGTACCGATCTCAATGGCTATGTATTGGATAACTCGGCGATTGACTACTTGGAGCAAACTGATGTTTCACGGTTGAATCCCAATAATGTTTTGGATGCCGAGGGTATCAAGAAGATTACCGATTTAACTGCCAAGGAAATCACTCAAGCGAATTTTATTACCCGCGAAAAAGAAAAAACGATTCGCAAGCAAGACGTCGAGGCCCGCGAAGCAATCTTGGCGCTCGATCGCCAGCAAGCCGACGCCGAAGAGAAACAGCTTCGCGAAATCGCTGAAATAACTGCCCGCAACCGGGCCGAAGCGGAAGTCGTCAAGGAGCAAGAACGCAAGCGTTCCGAAACAGCACGTATTTCTGCAGAAGAAGAAATATTGATTGCCGAAGAGAATAAATTGCGAGCGGTAATTGTAGCTGCCAAATCGAAAGAGCGAACCGAGGCCGTCGAGATCGAACGAGTCGAACGAGACCGCGGTCTGGAAATCGCCGAACGTGAGCGAGTTGTAACGTTGGCCGATATCGCCAAAGAGAAGGCGATTGAAGTCGAAAAGAAAAACATCCAGGACGTAATCCGAGAACGCGTGATTGTCGAACGAGCCGTCGTGGAAGAAGAAGAAAAGATCAAAGACACGCAAGAATTTGCCGCTGCCGACCGACACAAAAAAGTCGCTGTGACGGCCGCCGAAGAAAAAGCTCAAGAGTCATTGACGCTGCAAGTCAAAGCGGCCGAGGCTGAGAAGTTGGCTGCCGATCTAAAAGCGGAAACCATTATTGTCACGGCTGAGGCACAACGCTCAGCCGCCGAAAAAGAAACCGCCGCCAAGAAAATGCTGGCCGAGGCACTGCAAGCCGAAACGGCAGCCCCCGGCTTGGCCCAGGCTCAGGTCAAAATGGAAAACGCGGTGGCCATCGAAAAGGAAGGCACTGCCGAAGCCAAAGTCACTGAACTCAAGTTCTCCGCTGATGCCAAAGGGATCACCGAGAAGGCTGAAGCGATGAAGTTGTTCGACGCCGTCGGACGAGAACACGAAGAGTTCAAGTTGCGGTTGAACAAAGAAAAAGAAATCGAGCTGGAAGGTATCAACGCACAGCGCGATATCGCTCAAGCCCAAGCCGAAATGGTGGCCGAATCGCTCAAGTCAGCCAATATCGATATCGTGGGCGGTGACAATAAATTCTTCGACAGCATCGTCCAATCGATTACCGCCGGTAAACAGATCGATCGCT
>JBGTHU010000475.1:0-2503 GCA_041745975.1 Mariniblastus sp. | reverse complement strand
GCCGTCGGGCCGGTGTTTATTCGACGGCTGTGGGATCGAGGAATTCCCGAAAATTTGAACTTCGCTGACGGTGGAACGGGCGGAATGGATGTCGCGTTTCAAATGCGCGGTGTCCCGCATGTGATCGTGGTCGATGCATGCCAATCAGACAGCCAACCCGGCTCGATATTCCAAGTTTCCGGCGAGGAGTTGGAGCAACTGCCGCTGACAGGTATGAATCTGCATTCGTTTCGCTGGGATCATGCATTGGCCTTTGGGCGGTGGTTGTTAAAAGAGGATTATCCTGCCAAGGTCACGGTCTATTTGATTGAGGGAGCTCAATTTGCAGTCGGACAAACGTTATCGCCAGTGGTCGACAAAGCGATCGATCAATTGGCTGATCAGATTCTTCACGGTCTGACGCCAGTTGACGAAAAATCCACCGCCTGGATTGATATTCAACCCGATGGCTACTTGCGGATGTCGGAAAATACCGCCAAACGTTTATTCCCTAAGATTCGTTGGTGCCACTGTGGCGCGAAGGCCAGCTCGGTTTGTTGCCCACGCGTGGAGCCGCCACCGGTGTGAAGCTGCAATCAGTTTGGCCACCGATGCCAAATTGTCAGGATTCCTGGGGGAACTGTGGGCTCAGTTGGGAATGTTCAAACACGCGCTTGAAAAAATTGCCGAAGCGTACAAACTGTTTCAATGGTATGATCAAGCCGATCAAGCGGTGGCAGATCGCGATTTAGTCGAACAAGTTAATTTACATTGCAGCCAAAATCAGGAAACCCATGGCACTGTATGAGCGACAACAATCGAGTATTATTTTGGAAACAACCCATGTTGGCCGATCATTTTGCCGGGGCCAGTGGTGTCATTGGCCAAGCAGACTTTGATGCCTTTGGAGAAAGCCATTGGCAGGTTGTTTGTGAGTTATCATTCAAGTTTTTTAATTGGTATTTTAAGGGTAACCGATTACGGGTAAATGTCCCTTTCCTACCCATGAACCGTTTTTAAGAAGGTGCATTCATGTGTTTGGCAGTTCCAGGACGAGTTGAATCGATATACCCCCAACACGGTACCCACATGGGCAAGGTGAATTTTGGTGGTGTTATTAAAGAAGTCTGTTTGGCCTACCTGCCCGATATCCAGGTCGGTGACTACACCATTGTCCACGTTGGGTTTGCCATCAGCAAGATCGATGAAGCCTCGGCCCAAGAGACCCTGCAGACGTTCGCCGACTTGGGGATCTTGGAAGAGGAACTGGAAGAACTGCGAGGGGAAGTCCAAGAGGGGAGTGCGTCATGAAATATTTGACCGAGTTTCGCAATGGACAACAGGCTCGCAAACTTGCCGACCAAATCGCTGGCTTGGTGACGCGACGCTGGAATATCATGGAGGTCTGCGGTGGCCAAACCCACTCGATCATCCGCAATGGCATCGACCAGATCCTGCCCCCGCAGATCGAACTGATCCATGGGCCGGGATGCCCGGTTTGCGTCACACCGCTGAATGTGATTGATCAAGCCTTGATGATTGCGGCCCGTCCGGAAGTGATTTTTTGCTCTTTCGGCGACATGTTGCGAGTTCCCGGTTCTCAAGCTGACTTGTTCAAAATCAAAGGGGAGGGGGGCGATGTCCGAGTCGTCTATTCTCCCCTCGATGCCATCAAATTGGCTCAATCCCATCCAGACCGACAAGTCGTGTTTTTAGCAATCGGTTTCGAAACTACAGCCCCCGCTAATGCCATGGCGATCAAGCTGGCGAAGCAACTGGGCTTGCAAAATTTCTCCGCGTTGGTCTCCCACGTGTTGGTGCCACCAGCAATTGAAGCGATCCTCAATGCACCAGAAAATCGAGTTCAAGCTTTCTTGGCCGCCGGGCATGTTTGCAGCGTCATGGGCTACCATCAGTATCACCGATTAGCAGCAGAATACCGAGTCCCTATCGTCGTGACCGGATTTGAACCGCTGGATTTATTGGAAGGGATCCGGCGGACGGTAATCCAGTTGGAATCGGGAGACGCTCAGGTAGAAAACGCTTTTCCCCGAGTGGTCACCGAAGCCGGAAACCTACCCGCTCAAGAAACGATCAACGAAGTTTTCCAGGTCACCCATCGGGGCTGGCGGGGGATTGGGGAAATCCCTCATAGTGGATGGCAGTTGAAGGCAAACTTCGCAGAATTTGACGCGGCCGTTCGTTTTGAAGTGGGCGATTGTCAAACCGCCGAATCCAGCCAATGTCGCGCCGGAGAAGTGCTGCAAGGATCGATCAAGCCTCACCAATGCGAGGTATTCGGTAAGGAATGCACACCGCGTCATCCGCTGGGAGCGACGATGGTCTCCAGTGAGGGGGCTTGTGCCGCCTATTATCATTACGGGCGATTTGTCCAGTTGGAGCAAGCCCAATGAATACGGAATCACCCGAAGCACCCAACACGATCGCGCTGAGCTGCCCGAGCCCGATTAAGGATTACCCACGAATTATCATGGGCCACGGTGGTGGTGGGACGCTGTCGGCT
>JBGTHU010000474.1:0-11469 GCA_041745975.1 Mariniblastus sp. | reverse complement strand
TATGTCCCCCGAACAGGCTCGCGGTGAAGGGCATCGGGTCGATGGTCGCAGCGACATCTTCTCTCTGGGCGTGGTGCTGTACGAACTGCTGACAGGCCGCCGCCCGTTCCGGGGCGAAACGCGAGCCGAATTGTTGAAACAAGTGACCAGTTACGAAGCGCGTCCGCTCCGTCAATACAACGACAACCTTCCGAAAGAGCTGGAACGGATTTGCCATAAAGCGCTGACCAAGCGGGCATCGGAACGATACTTCATCGCCAAAGATTTTGCCGACGATTTGCTTTTATTCTTGCAAGCAGAGACGGTCATGGAGAGTGATAAGTCGACCGATAGGAGAGGGGCGACGGTTGAGGGGTGGAGCGTGGAGGGTAATGAAAGCGACGTCATTCCCTCCTCCCATCACTCGCCTCCCACCACCCATCACCCTTCCACCCACCACTCACCACCCGCCACTCGCCCCGATTCGTCGGGTAGCCCCCTCATCCGAATCGTTCCAAAAGGTTTGCGGTCGTTTGACGCCCACGATGCGGACTTCTTTCTGGAGCTCCTCCCGGGGCCCCGCGGCCGAGATGGGCTACCCGACAGTCTTCGATTTTGGAAGACAAAGATTGAAGAAACCGACGCCGACAACACGTTCTCGGTCGGATTGATCTACGGCCCATCCGGATGTGGCAAGTCGTCATTGATGAAAGCCGGCTTGCTACCCCAACTTTCAGAGGCCGTGATTCCGATCTACATCGAAGCGACCGGTGAAGAAACGGAAACTCGGTTGCTTCGCAATCTCCGCAAACGCTGTACGCAACTCGAGGACCATTTTAACTTTGACGACAACCCCAGCCTTTCGCAGATATTGGCAGCTTTGCGACGTGGCCAAGGGATACCAGACGGCACGAAAGTTCTGATCGTGCTGGACCAGTTCGAGCAATGGCTGAACGCCAAGAAAGAAGAACTGAACTCTGAATTGGTGCAAGCCTTACGGCAATGCGATGGCGGACGACTGCAATGCATCGTGATGGTGCGAGATGATTTTTGGCTGGCCGTCAGCCGATTCCTGCGCGAACTGGAAGTGCGGTTGGTCGAGGGGCAAAACAGCGCCTTGGTCGATCTGTTCAATCGCGACCATGCTCGGAAAGTCTTGGCCGCGTTTGGGCGAGCCTTCGGGAGACTGCCCGAGAACATCCGCGAGACCAGCATCGAACAAAAAACGTTCCTCCAGCAAGCGGTGGCGGGATTGGCCGACGAGAGCAAAGTGATCTGCGTGCGACTGGCGTTGTTCGCCGAGATGATGAAAGGAAAAGCCTGGATACCAGCCACGCTGAAAGAAGTCGGCGGGACGACGGGCGTCGGCGTCACGTTTCTGGACGAGACCTTCAGCGCTTCGACATCACCACCCGAGCACCGCTACCACCAACAAGCTGCCCGTGCCGTACTGAAAGAGCTACTTCCCAGCTCCGGTACCGACATCAAAGGGGCCATGCGCTCCCACAACGAATTGCTGCAGGCCAGCGGATATGACAACCGGCCGAGAGACTTTGAAGACCTCGTTCGTATTCTCGATAGTGAAGTTCGACTGATCACTCCGGCGGAGTGGGTGGAGGGTGATGGGTGGAGAGTGGAGGGTACAGGAAGTTTGAAAGGAGAGATTGATGAAAGTCCAGAGTTATCAACAGTTGGAGGTTTGGCAACTGGGGATGGAGTTGGCGGAGCGCTGTTATCACGTGACCAAAAATTTTCTGAGGGAAGAAATGTTCGGGATGATCAGTCGCATGCTCACCGGCCTCCGCAAAGCCCTCCTCAAAACGCTTTAGCGAACCACCACCCTTCACCCTCCACCCACTTCTTCCAACTCACCCATGACTACTTAGTTCCATCCCTGCGAGACTGGTTGACCCGCAAACAAAAAGAAACACGCAAGGGTCGCGCGGAATTGAAACTGTCTGATACCGCAATGACCTGGAATTCTAAGCCGGAAAATCGCTTCCTTCCGTCTTGGTGGGATCACCTGACGATTCGCTTTTTGACGGACAAGCGAAAATGGACCGAATCGCAACGGAAAATGATGAACCAGGCGGGACGAATGCATGGCTTGCGATCCTCGATCGTGCTGCTGGTTATGGTTTCTTTGTTGTTGCTGGCAGGGGTGGTTCGCAACCAAGTCGCTTTGCAACAGGAGGCGACACGGATCGAAGGGCTGGTCGCGCAGTTGCTTACCGCCGACCCCAATCAGATCCCAGAAATTGTCAGCCAATTGGATGAGAGCCCTAGCGTTGCAGAAAAATATCTCGCCCCGTTACTCATCGCACCGATCGAAACACCAGATCAGCGGCGAACGCGACTCCATGCTCAGTTGGCTTCGGTGTCACGGAATCCATCCCTGGTGGAATCTCTGAAAGAGGAGTTACTGACATGCCGAGTCCCCTACATAGCACCGCTGCGGGAACTGTTGAAGCCTTATAAAGGCCGCTTAAAAAACGAATTTGCGGAACTACTACGAGACGAAACCGCAACCGAGGAACGCCGTTTTGCCGCCGCGTTGGTGCTGGCCGACTACTTTTCCAAATCGGAGCACGATGCGTGGTCCGATCAAGAATTAACGTTCATTGCGGAACAATTGGTATCATCCAATGCCGAGTTCCAGCCGACGTTGCGAAATCTTTTGTGGCCGATCCAAGATCGACTCCTGCCCGACCTGGAACGGATTTTCGCAAGTGCCACAGCAACAGCCGCTCAACGATTATGCGCCGCCAATGCCTTCGCTGACTATGCAGCCAGTGAGGTCAGCCGACTGGCTCAATTACTGACCATGGCCGCACCGGAACAGTATGCGGCGATTTATCCCCTGGTGGCCGCTGATCCCACAACGGTGGTTGTTGACGATCTGGCACAAATCGCTGCCACGCTACCGCCTGGCGAACTGGGATCGGTCGAACGTATTTCCTTTGGCCAGCGAAGGGCCAATGCGGCAGTGACGCTTCTGCGTTTGGGCGAGCCAGAAAAGGTCTTGCCGATGTTCGAATGGAACGACGATCCGGAGGCGCTTACTCAATTCATCTTCCGTTGCCGACCACGTGGGGTCGGCGTCGAGCCATTGTTGGATTTATTTGAGATGGTTGTGGCCATGCCAGCCGACAAGTGTCCCAGAGACGCCCGTTACGCCTTGATGCTGGCGATCGGTGAGTTCGAACCGAGTGTCATCCCCGCATCACGTCGAGTGGCCTTGGTTGATCAACTTGCCGATTGGTACGCCAACGATCCCAGTTCGGGCGTGCACGGTGCAGCGGGTTGGCTGCTGCGGCAGTTGGGCGAGCAGGAAGTTGTGACTCGCGTCGACCAGACTCCTGTTCCCTATTCTCCAGACCGCCAGTGGTTCACATTAGCGATCACCGTAACGCCAACCTTAAAGGCAGCTGAAGACGAAGGGAACGAGGAGGAAGCTCAGACTTTTTACTACACCTTCATTGTTTTCCCGGCGGGCGAATACAGCATTGGCTCGATCGAGGATGAACCGGAACGCCCCAGTTATGAAACGCGCCATTCGGTGATTCTAACCCGTTCTTTTGCGATCCTCGATCGTGAACTCACCATGGAAGAATTGTCCGCTTTTGCGCCTCAATATCTTGATTTCATGGAGCAGTTTAAAGCCCAACCTGTCGATGCCGGTTTTGGAGCCGACTGGTACGACTCCGTCGGTTATTGCCGATGGCTCGGGCAACAACTGGGGTTGCCGGAAGCAGATCAAGCTTATACTAATCCCGATTCGTTGGACCAGGAAGAGTACCCGCGTGAACCGAATCCAAACGCAAGCTGGGCTCCACGCAATTGGCCACTCGAATTAGATCGTCGGGGTTTTCGGTTGCCAACAAGTGCGGAGTGGGAAGTGGCCAGCCGCGCGGGGGCTCGGACGGCATTTGGATATGGGGCCGATGCCGACCTGTTGAGCCGATTTGCTTGGTTTTCAGAGAATAGCCAGCGGAGACTGTATCCCACTAAACTGCTCCGTCCGAGCCTACGCGGCTTGTTTGACCTACATGGCAACCTGAACGAATGGACTCATGATTTTTATGGGCCATGGGGTGTCGAAACGCAAACGGACCCCACGGGCCCCGAAACAGGAAACCTGCGATTATTGCGCGGTGGCAGTTGGACATATGATGCCAGTGCAAGCCGCATTGCACATCGCAGCACGGGGAATCCTGCAGGCCGCGAGGCTTTCACAGGGTTTCGTCTCGCACTGAGTCTATCCAATATATCGAGCTTGCCCGAAAAGAACGATCATTCTCGCTGATCGCTGCCGCAAGGATTTTCGTGGGTTGGAGTTTCCCGTACTGAACAATAAGTCCTCTTAAAAAGCTCAGTCTTAAAAAAATTCAATATGGCGGTAACATCGAGGTTTCGGGCCGTAAGTGATGCAAACCGTTTCGTTGGCAGCGACCATTGGCGATCGACCATCGGGCCGACGACAAACCTCACTCCCTTAGATAGGAAACCGGCCATGTGTAAATATTTCAGTTCTTTAAAATTTCGACATGCTCTCCCCCAACAATTTCTTGGAATATCGGCCTTTCATTTTTTGCCATCACATTCCCATTAATCTTGCTATCCGGCCAATCCTCAGCAGACATCATCATGCAAGCGACCTTCAAAGGCAACATGCAAAACACGTTTTTCATTTTGCCAGACGGCACAACCGAGGAATCAGGGTATAGCGGATCGGCCTTTACGGCGGTGTTCACTTACGACTCCGCCACCATGCAGCGAACTCAGACGATGGGACAACTGGGTATCTCTGACAATCTGGAATCGGGGCCCCACTTTGGGCTGACCGTCGGAGTGAACTCGGCCAGTCTTTCGGTCGTTCCCACGATCCAACCGCTCGTGCCAACCATTTTCGGCACTTGTTTTTTTACGAAGCAGATTTAATCCCAGCTTTATGCAGCACTACGCGGCGGATGCCAACGCCGACGGCAGTTTTAATTTTATCGAAATTTTGTTCTTCGGTTGCGATTGGGGGGCGACGGGAGTTGTTTCGCCACCGACGAGTGTGTTTGAAGAATTCGATGTCAGCATTCCCGGGTTTCCGTGTTGCCCGTTTCCGTTAGTCACGGGCAATTTCAGTTACATGGTTCCCGCCAGCGAAGACTTCGGCTCCTACACGTTCTGCGGGAACCTGGAGACCTACGGCATCCACATCACGGCCGTCCAGCGGAATACTTGTCGGTTTGGCATCGATGCTGCTGATCGGGTGTCGCCGTCGGCTTCGAGGCAATAGTCGCTCGATTCTCCGAGTCGAGAACCGTTAGTCGCTCGACTGTCCGATTCGAGAAACCCAACCTTAAAGTCACGCGCCTCCAGCAAACTCTTGATAAACAATTGCTACTTCATTTGGCAAACTATAACGTAATTCGAAAGCTTGTTTGTCCCTTGGGACTCCCGATTTGCACATAGGGAGATATACGACCTTTCCATTCTCAAAAGTACCTTAAAGGAAACCCCATGTCAGAAAGTCGGCTCAGCGGAATTGATACCCAATGGTCGGTCGTACGGAAAGCGCACGATTCGGAGGCGGATGGTAAGTTGGCTCAATCGCAACTGATTGACCGTTATGGACCAGCCATCAAACGCTACTTGTTAGGATCATTGCGCAGTGCAGAGGCGGCGGATGAAGTTTTTCAGGAATTTGCCTTGCGTTTGGTTCGTGGCGATTTCAAAAACGCTGACAGCCATAGGGGTCGTTTCCGCAGCTTGATTAAAACAGCCCTCTATCACCTGATCATCGATTATCACCGCCGCAATCAACGAAATAAGCGGCTGGGAACCGATTCTGCTTTAGAACACGTGGCTGCCACCGCGTGCCAGCCCGGCGATGAAACCTTTTCACTCGCTTGGCGAGAATCGCTGCTGCAAGGGGCTTGGAACCGGCTGGAGCAACTGCAAGCCCAAACAGGCAAGCCTTACTTCGCTGTGCTGCAGACCCGGCTCGCGCACGCAGAATTGACTACCAACCAGCTGATGGAGCGATTGGCCGAAGAAAACGTGGTTGTTCCTCAGGGATCGGCCTTCCGCGTCTTTCTCCATCGGGCTCGCCGCCGTTTTGCGGTCTTGATGTTAAAGCAAGTCACGGCTTCGATGGAAAATCCAACGGACGAAGCAATCGAGTTGGAGTTGATCGAACTCGGCTTGCACCATTTTTGCAAACTGGCGATGAAAGGTAGCTCGTAGGAACGGCCCCCGCCGAGCTTGCGGGCTGTTGATTTAGTGAGGGCTTCCGCGACCATAAAATCAACAATCCGCTTGTCTCGGTTGAGCCAAGGATTCATCACCATTTCAGGATAGGTCTTTTGACCGTGAACGGTCACACATTCTATCACGCGATGCGGAAACGCATCGCGTTTTTAGTTAATGATTTAAAATTTAGAGACGGGATTGATGCAAGTTTGAACGGAAAGGGTTATACTGTTTGGACGCTAAGGCGAACGGCGGATAAAAATTACTCGATCGGTTTTCGCGAGATCAGAAAGATGTCGCTTCCGCTGGGGCTTCCGATGTCGCTTCCAATGTCGCTTCCAATGGGGCCGCTTATGCGCAACTGAATTGGAAAGATTCCGGTTACATTGCGGCCGTTTTTATCACCGCTCGCCACCATGTTCTTCGCAAACTACATTTCCTTAAATTTCCTTCCTAAAAGGATTGAAGCATGACCCGATACAATGCCTCTGGACAGTCACGACGGTTCTCAGATTCACTATTTTCGCTCGACAAAAATTGTGATTTACCGATTTTGCGATATGGTACGAATGCTATGACATGGCCCAAATTCGCAACAAAAAATTTGTTAAAAAATCGAAGCGAGACAGTTGGCACAATTTTTCTTATTTTAACCTTCTTCCTTTCCATCAATTTCAACATGAACTGTTTCGCTCAAACCGAATACCGACTCCCTCCTCCCGCAGTCGTTGAGATCATTGACGCCGACCCAGTTCCCCGTGTCAGTTTCAGCCCTGATCGTGAATGGATGTTGTTTATCGAGCGTTCGGCGATGCCATCGATCGAAGATTTGGCTCGACCGATGCTTCAATTGGCCGGGTTGCGGATTGATCCGGTTGGCAACAGTCGTTTTGCGACAGACTTCGATCGCGGTTTGGTGCTGCGACGTCGATCGTTTGGGGAGGGCGTTCGAGTGCAATTACCTGTCGACAGCAAAATTGCTAGTACCCGTTGGTCTCACCGCAGCGATTTTTTGGTGGTGACCACGATTGATGACGACGGGCAGGGGTTATGGTTGGTCGACGTCAACCGTCCCGATCGTCCCCGGCGGTTGACCAATCGCCTGTCGACTGTGTTGGGTGGGTTTGACTGGATGCCTGATGGGAGGTCATTGATTGTCAACTTGGTTCCGGATGACCGGGTCGAACCACCACTTCCACCAAACCGTCCGATCGGACCGAACATACAGGAATCCTACGGCAACCTGTCTCCGGTTCGGACCTATCAAGATTTATTGCAAAATCCATACGATGAGGAGTTGTTCACTTATTTTGCCACAACCCGACTGGCCCAAATTTCGCTTGATGGCTCGATCCGCGAGTTTGGTCCACCCGCGATTTACTCCTCGGTAACGATCGCTCCCGATGGTCAGCACATCTTAGTCACACGGATTGAAAAACCGTTTTCATATTTGTTGCCAGTCAGCGGATTTCCTCAAACAATTGACGTCTTTGATCTTCGTGGCAGCCAGGTCTATCGAGTCGCACAAGTTCCAATGGCGGAAAACATTCCGATTGAAGGAGTTCGAACCGAGCCTCGAAGTATCACCTGGAAGCCCGGCGAACCGGCGACGTTGTACTGGATGGAGGCATTGGATGGAGGCGATCCCAATCAACCTGCCGAACATCGCGATCGCTTGATGAGTTTAGCCGCTCCGTTTAATAGCCAGCCCACCGAGATTCTCAAAATTGAACATCGCGGCTCAGGTTTTGCCACGATGTCCGATGCGAGCCAAATCGTAGTTACCGATTATGATCGAGATCGTCGTTGGACGCGTTCGATAAAATACAACTTGAATGATTTAACTCAAGCTGGGCAAGTTTTGGTCGACCGCAATATCCGGGATCGCTACAACGATCCGGGCTCGTTTGTTACCAAATTGGATTCAACCGGATATGCTCGAATTTGGCAACAAGAAGATTCGGTCTATCGCATTGGCAGCGGGGCCTCTCCTCAAGGAGACTTGCCCTTTGTTGATCGTTTCAATTTAACCACCATGGAAACCGAACGCCTATGGCACTGTCCGGAGGATGTGTACGAGCAACCAACGGCATTGCTGTTTCCAAATGACGGAGGTCCGTCAGCAACTCCCGGATTGATTACCTCTCGCGAATCCTCGACGGAACCCGCGAATCTGTTTCAGTATGACCTGAGTACCAAACGATTTGCCAAATTGACCGAGTTTCCCGATCCGACACCGCAGATTCGCGGAATCAAAAAAGAATTGGTCACCTATCAACGCGCCGATGGTGTACCGCTTTCGGCGACCCTATATCTTCCCGAAGATTATCAACCGGGAACGCGTTTGCCTTTGATTATTTGGGCTTATCCTCGCGAATTTAGCGATGCGGCGACGGCTGGTCAAGTTAGTGGCAATCCCAATCGGTTTGTGCGAATGTCTGGTATCACGCACTTGACGTTGGTCACTCAAGGCTACGCCGTGATGGACAGTGCTACCATGCCTATCGTGGGTGACCCCGAGACTGCCAATGATACCTTTGTGGAACAAATTGTAAGTTCCGCGCAAGCCGCCATTGATTACGCGGTCGAAGCGGGAGTGGCCGACCGCAATCGAGTCGGTGTTGGCGGGCATAGTTATGGTGCCTTCATGACCGCCAATTTGCTGGCCCATTGCGATTTGTTTCATGCGGGATTGGCCCGCAGTGGTGCCTATAATCGCACGCTGACTCCGTTTGGGTTCCAAGCCGAACGACGGGATTTTTGGAAAGCGAAAGATATTTACTTCAATCTGTCACCCTTCAACTATGCTCACCAGATTAAAACGCCCCTATTGCTGATTCATGGGGAGAACGATAACAATTCTGGGACGTTTCCCATCCAATCCGAACGGATGTATCAAGCGGTTAAAGGAAATGGAGGTGATGTGAGATTGGTGATGCTACCGTATGAGTCTCACGGTTATCGTGCGCGAGAGTCGGTGCTGCACTCACAAGCTGAAATGATTGAATGGTTTGATCGGTTCTTGAAGACAACCGAGACGACACCATCGGTGACGGGGACTGAAGGGAGTTCGCATACGGATTGAACGAATCATATCGAAACAATCGTTGACCATCTCATCCGGTAGGAAGGTCGAGGCTGCTGCCGAGAGCTCACTGAAACGGAGTTCGATTCAATACCAAGATCCAGAAAGGATGCGATTAAAATTAACAGAACATCTTTAAGAGGACAGTGAAGATGCCCACAGAGTTTTCTGTTTTGAAACGGTATCTTGAAGTTCATGTTGTTGATTTACTTAAATCTAAATTCTAAAACGAATGAGGAAAACGATGAAACGTTTAATTATTTTTGTGGTAGTGCTTGCCTCGGGGATGGCAACTTGCCAAGCCCAGCAGGCAGTTTGGCATCACTGGCGCGGTCCAAACCAAAACGGTGCGGTCGATGTTGGTAATCCCCCTACCGAATGGGGCTTGGATAAAAACATCGTCTGGAAAGCTCCCATTCCAGGCAACGGAAGTTCTACGCCGATCGTTACCGAAGATCAAGTCATTATCATGACCGCAGTGAAGGAAGGTGCCGCAGCCGAAAGCAATCAATCGGCAGACCAACGACAGGAAGCCGATCGAGGCCAACGGCAAGGAGCGGAGGAAGGTCAACGACGTCGTGGTCAAGGAGGCCAGGGAGGTGGCGGTAGAGAGCGTGGTGGCCGCGGTGGTTTCGGACGTGGGGGCGCTCCAACTGAAAACTACCAGTTTTTTGTGATAAGCTACGATCGAGCAACCGGTGCCCAGAAATGGAAAACCATGGTCGCCGAAGAGGTTCCTCACGAGGGAACCCATGGCACCGGTAACTTTGCCCCTTCCTCGCCAATCACCGATGGTAAGTTTTTGTATGTCGACTACGGTTCACGAGGGATCTTTTGTTTGGATATGGAAGGAAATGTAAAATGGGAACAACAACTGGGAAAAATGCGAATTCGCAACTCATTCGGCGAAGGTGCCTCGGCTGCCCTGGCCGGTGATCGATTGATTGTTCCCTGGGATCACGAGGGTGATTCATTTATCGCCGCCTTGAGCACCGAAACGGGTGAAGTGCTTTGGAAAGTTGATCGTGAAGAGGCAACGACTTGGGCCACCCCGTTGGTGGTAGAACATAAGGGAGTAACCCAAGTCATCGCCAGCGGCACACGGGTCCGCAGCTACAACGCTCAAGATGGAAGTTTGATTTGGGAGTGTGGCGGGCAGGTCGGCAATCCAGTGCCTACTCCTATTCTTAACGGTGATCATGTTATTTGTATGACGGGCTATCGCGGCAATGCCATCGCCTCGATTTCCCTGGACTCTCAAGGGGATGTAACCGGCACTCAAATGGTTTCCTGGACTAACAGCGATGCGGCACCCTATGTTCCCTCCGCCGTGATGTACGGTGGGCAGTTGTATTTGAATCAAACCAACAATGGGATTGTAACCAGCCTCAATGCCGATAGCGGCGAAGTCATCATTCCTCGCCAACGACTGCGAGGACTTTCGACTCTCTACTCCTCACCTGTAGCGGCCAATGGGCATGTCTACTTCACCGGTCGCGATGGGGTCACCGTGGTCTTCGAACATGGTGCGGATATGGAGATCGTAGCCACGAATTCGCTGGAAGAAACTGTCGATTCGTCGCTGGCGATCGTCGGTGACCAGATCTTCATTCGCGGTGAAAATCATTTGTTCTGTATCGGGAAATCCGAGTAATCGTAGGCTTGATAAACGAGAGGTGAATGCGGTTGGCGTCACCTCTCGTGTTAATTCAGCATAAAGATGATTCGATTAAGGACGTTGGTATCCGAGGCGAGGCAATTGAGTTTTCAACACCAATGGTCCAGTATGTCGCTGGTTGGAGCCGATTGTAGAGGCATCGACTGGGAGAATCGGGCGAAAATGATGGCCCCGACGATGCTAAAGTTTGCTTTATCTCATTCAAGGTGTGCCATTGATTACTGCATTGCTTTTTTGTTTTAGTAGTACCATTCTGTTGGGGCTGCCGACCGAAGTACAAAATTTGTCTGATAGTATTTCTAAAGAATCAACATTCCGTCCATCCGATACTTCACCAATTTTTGCCACTACCTTCAATTCGGATTTCACGCCGATTTTCACTCCGTTTGAGCTGACACGTGACGACCTGCTCCAGCAGAAAAATTTCGGGCAAGATGATTTGCTGCAAATGGAACAGCAAATCAAGAACGTATTGGAGAAA
>JBGTHU010000473.1:0-13876 GCA_041745975.1 Mariniblastus sp. | reverse complement strand
AGAATTTGGAAACTGCCACAACAGACGTTGTTGTCCCCAGGCAAGATGCGGGGAACCTTACATCATGGTTTTTTGTTTTTTACCGATCCCGATAATGATCCCACGCTCACGTTGGAATCGAATGCTAAACGCTATTCTCGGGGATTGGTTGTCGGCAGCCAAGGCTCGGGCAATCTGTTGATTCAACTCACTTTTCCTCCAAGGTGACGCTAGATGAGAACATCCCGGCTGGGTCACCACGCTGCTCCAAGGTCGCGGATAACGTTTTGATGCGGCGCTGCACCGTTCCTTGATAGGCAACACGGCCATCCAGCGAAACCTCGATTGGAAGCTGTAGATCGATGAACTGATCATCTAGCAAGATTTCAATTCTTGCTTGACCAACAGGCCGCTCAATAATAATCTGCTGGCCTTTTCTTACCGCTACGATTTCATCTCCGCTCGACACCGAATCGGGATCGACAGCTAACCAATAGAATCGATTGTGTTTGACACCGGACTGCCGCCAGACGACTTTCTCGGGAAACAGGTTCCGGCGATACTGCTGCATCCAAGGGATCGCAGATTGGTCTTGGAGATCCATCCAATGTCCTTTGTCCGGATGGATTTCCACCCAGTGTGGATACCCTTGTGAATCATGTTCTTTGAGTTGAGATAGTTTTTGGCCCCACTGAGCCGCGACTTCGTTTCGTTGGAAGGGTTTATCATTTTCTCCAATATGAATCGTGAAGGGTAGATTCCTTAAGCCCTTGGGATCGGCATCATTGGGATGCCCGGCCATCATGGCCGCCGCCGCGAATCGGTCGGCCATGCGGGGTGCCAATTGATAAACGCCATCCCCACCGGCGGAATACCCCATCAGGTAGACTTGATTGGGGTCGACCGATTCAGTGACTACCAAGGTGCTGATCAATCGATCAAACAGTCGATCGATGTGAGCCTCATGCCACAAATTCCAAGTGTCTGTAGGGGCGCGAGGTGCCACATACAAAGCTTGTTGAGGTCGGTATTGCTGGCCCAACCGAATCTGATTTCGCCACTGCGATTCATTGACTCGAGCAGCCGTTTGGCCTCCGCCGTGCATCGAGATGAACAGGCTGAGTCGTTGTTCCGGTTTCGCCGGATCGGTTGACAGCGCCGTGGAGTGATTCTGGTCACTGGACACGGCATCACTTTTGGCTGCATTTGATTCCTGATCTTGCACCAGGTCTTGATTATCGGACTGATCGAGGTTCAATTTCAACGCCTCGTACTTCATTTGCATCTCGCCAATGCGAACAAATTTCCCTTCGATCTCGGCGGCGCGCTCTTGCCGCAACCGACGGCAGAAATCATCCCACAACAATGCCTTGGCGATTTCAGCATCTTCACGGCTCAGTGCCAGGTTGGCAAAAGGTGCCCCATCCAAAGGGGGACGCGATGCTGGTTCAACCGCAATCCATTGCCGTAATTGATCGATGGGGTCGTCAGCATACAGCTGTGATTGGAATGGGTCTGCTGGAGCCAGCAAGCAGGCCAGCGTCACGATGGACAGCGTGGCAGATCGGATGCGTGCGTTTCGGTTCGATTCAATGAACATCGCTTTGACTCTTTCTTTCATGGTTGGTTTGACGAACGACAGTATCACGATTCCGTTCCAATCGCGACATGACCCATTTTTCAATTTCCACGATCCAAAGGACGGAACTGGCGACCAAAACAATTTTCAACCAATCTCTTGCAAATATCGCTGTCGATCCCATGATGGATTGGAGTGGTCCAAAGTAAGTAAATAAAATTTGGAAAATGATTACCAGTGCGACCGAAATCAACACCGGTCGGCTACCAAATAATCCCTGTCGATTGAGAATGGGGGCCGTTAAAAATCGGGTATTGAACAAGTAAAACGCTTCAAACATAACAATTGTATTGACAGCCAGCGTCCTGGCATAGTCTTCTGCAAAACCTTCCAAGCGAGCCCAGCTGAAGATTCCAAAAGTTCCAACACAGATGATGACTGAGACGAACAGAATCCGCCAAATAAAGTAACGACTGAGTAAGTGGGCAGCCGGATCGCGGGGTTTTCGTTTCATCACGTCTCGTTCAGGAGGTTCAAAAGCCAGCGCCAAACCGAGGGTGACAGCGGTGATCATGTTCACCCATAAAACCTGCACCGGAGTCATGGGCAGTACAAATCCCAACAGGATCGCCGCCAAGATCGTCAATGCCTCACCCCCATTGGTGGGCAGAATGAACAGCAACGCTTTCCTCAGGTTGTCAAAAACGGTTCGGCCCTCTTCAACCGCTTTAGCAATCGAGGCAAAATTATCATCGGCCAGCACCATTTCGGCAGCCTCCTTGGTAACTTCGGTCCCTTTCAGCCCCATGGCGATGCCGACGTCCGCTCGTTTTAATGCGGGGGCATCGTTAACTCCGTCCCCAGTCATCGCCACGACTTGGCGATTGGCCTGAATCGCCTCCACTAATCGCAACTTATGTTCGGGACTGACCCGCGCAAAAACGCTGCAACGCCCCACCGTCTCGATTAAATGGGATTCATCCATTTCATCGATTTCCGCTCCGGTTGTTGCTGTTTGGCCATCGCCAATATTCAGTTTTTCACCGATGGCTCGAGCGGTCAAAGCGTGATCGCCGGTGATCATTACGACTCGAATACCAGCCCCCTGGCATTGTTGAACGGCGGCAATCGCTTCATCACGCGGGGGATCGATGATGCCGGTCAAGCCCAGCAACGTCAAATCTTGTTGAACACTTTCAAAATCCAATTGCTGCGCATCGGCTTCGAGGGATTTACAAGCCAAGGCCAGCACACGTTGACCGTTATTGGCCATTTGTTGTTCCAACTGATGCCATTCGTTCACGTCTATTTCCCGCGAACCGTCGGCGGTCAACACTTGATGACAACAGTCCAGAATTCTCTCGGGTGCACCTTTGATAAATGCCAACCTTTGGCCCAGTTCAGCTGTTACGCTCTCCTCGTTGGGAATCGGATGCAAGGTCGCCATGAATCGATTTTCAGATTCAAAGGGGATTGTATCCAGCGTTTCCCAAGCTTGGCGTTGCTGCTGAAATTGTAGTCCCGCTTTGGCAGCCAGTGTCAACAAGGCACCTTCCATCGGATCGCCCGAGGTTCGCCAAACCCCATTTTCTTCGGTGAGATCGGCCTCACTGCAGAGTATCCCGGCTTGCAACAATAAACTGAGATGAGGGAAGTCATCCAAGTTCAGCGATTGACCGTTTAGCGAAAGTTCACCCTCGGGCTGGTAGCCTGTCCCGCTGACATCGACGATTCCATCGGCAATCGCCACTGAGGTCACTGTCATTTCATTGCGAGTCAACGTTCCGGTCTTATCCGAACAGATCACGGTCAACGCACCGAGGGTATCGACCGCCGCCAGGCGACGGATGATCGCATTGCGGTTGGCCATCCGGCGGACACCAATCGCCAGCACAATGGTCATGATGGCCGGTAAGCCTTCAGGAATTGCTGCGACCGCCAAAGCAATGGCAGCAAAGAACAGGTCAATCAACGACATGCGGCCCAAGACGTAACCGATCACGATCGTCAACCCGGCAACGACAACAATCAAAATGGCCAAGAAATGAGCAAATCGGTTGACCTTGGCAATCAAGGGAGTGGTAATTGCAGCGGTGGCCGAAACGAGGTTGCTGATCTTCCCCAGTTCAGTTGCTTCCCCCGTTTTGACCACCACCCCAACACCTCTTCCGGAGGTGACCAAAGTACCAGAAAACGCCAAACTGCAACGGTCGCCCAATGCGACTTCGGCCGCCAGTGCATCGATATTTTTTTCCGCTGGCACCGATTCGCCGGTCAACATCGCTTCATCGATTCTTAATTCTCGGGACTCAATCAATCGCAGGTCAGCGGGAACCTTATCTCCTGAAGCCAGTAACACTACATCGCCTGGTACAATCTCAGAGGTCGGCACGGAAACCCGTTGGCCACTTCGTCGCAGCGTTGCTTTGAGGGACAACATCTGTCGGATGGCATCGAGTGCCTTTTCCGCTCGCCCCTCTTGCACGAAACCAATGATCCCGTTGACGATCACCACGGCAAAGATCACACCGGCATCGACCCAGCTTCCCAAGGCTGCTTTAGCGATTCCCGCCACGATCAAAATGTAAATCAAGACGTTGTGAAACTGCAGCAACAATCGAATCAGCGGTCCGTTTCGTTTGATTTCCGGCAATTCATTGGGGCCAAACTGCTGCAGTCGCTGTCGCACCGACTGCTCGGTCAATCCTTGCGATGTGGCGTTGAGTTTTTCTAATGCCTGGTCGACTCCGATGGCATGCCAGTCTGTATTGTCAATTCGTTCTTTGTCAATTCGTTCTTTGTCAATATCGTAATTCATAAGGCTGAAAGATTATCTATTGTTTCAATTCCTGCTTCGCTTTTTGAAGTTCCTGCAGGTGATCCTCGGAAGCGCGAGGATAATCGATTGGCAGCGACTTGAGCGTCTCCAGTAAAATCTGAGAGACGATCAATCGCGCGTTTCGTTTGTTGTCTGCGGGAACGACATACCAAGGAGAGTGCTCCGTGCTGGTTTCCGAAAGGCATTCGGCAAATGCCTGTTGGTAGTCATCCCAATGTCGACGAGACGTCAGATCGTTCAGTGTGAACTTCCAATTTTTTTGCGGATCGTCAATTCGGGCTAATAAACGCTGGCATTGCTCTTCCATCGATAAATGCAAAAAGAATTTGACGATTTGTGTCCCGTTTCGATGCAGATAAGACTCCATATTGACAATATCATGAAAACGTTGCTGCCACAAATTGGGCACTTCAAGATGCGCGGAGGGCACCCGTTGTTTTTTCAAAATCTCCGGATGGACTCGCACCACCAAAACTTCTTCATAGTAGGAGCGATCAAAGATTCCGATGCGACCTCGTTCGGGCAGTCGCTTATTAGTCCGCCAAAGAAAGTCATGATCCAGTTCTTCGTGGCTGGGGGGGCCGAAGTTAAACACTTGGCAACCTTGCGGATTGACCCCCGACATCACATGCTTGATCGCGCCCCCTTTGCCAGCGGTGTCCATTCCTTGGAAAATCATCAACAGGGCGTAGTGATCGTGAGCATAAAGTTTCGCTTGTAGCTCTTTGATCTCAGCTCGATACTCAGCCAATAACTCCAAGTAATGCTGTTTGTTCTTACTGAGCCCGGCGATCTCTGTAGGCCATTTTGATAGCTTAACCGTTGAGTTGGGTGGGACACGGAAATCGTTGAGAGGACAATCAATTTGCATCAGATTTTACATCCTGTTTGGTTAAATTGAAATCTGTTTCTAAAGGGGCCCAACACGGTTGGGGCATTATCATATACAAAAGCCTTCGATAGGAACCCCAACTTCCCGTCCGAACCGTAAACGGTTCCTATTTTCGTGACTGTTCACGGACATTCGTCGCCTGCCGCCAAATCCATTCTTTATCAATGCAACGCGTTCTTTGTCCAATGACTCGGCAGGAGCTTCGACCTGGCCTCCTGACAGTGAATGATTCCCTATTCTTTAACGTCGATTGGCTTGATCGGATGCTGCGGTTCACCATCGGCGTTGATCGGGTAAAGCGCTTGATGATGCTCCAGGCTATCAATCAAGGCGCCCATCATTAACGATAATTTTTCCGGCTCGGTCGCAGCCAAATTGTTTTGCTCCCAGGGGTCGTGGGCCAAATCAAACAACTCGTAATGTTGGCCGACGTTGGAAAGCTCAGGGAAATAATGATAGACGATTTTCCAATTTTGTAGACGCAGGGAAGAAAAATATTTGCTGCGATGATCATGAGGAAAGTGCATCAGAAACGATTCATTCAAGTTGGACTCCCGTTTTCCTGACAATCGCACAACCAACGACTGGCCATCAATGACCGTCTCCCGGGGAAGATCCAGTTTCAACCAATCAGCAATCGTGGGTAAAAAATCACAAACTGACCCCATTTGGGACTGGATTGCACCTGTTGGAATCGCCAAATTCTGTTGGTGAGGGATTTTTTCATTAGGTTTTCCCCAACCGACAATCAACGGAATCCGCATCCCCCCTTCGTAGTGCGTTCCCTTGCGACCTCGCAGGGGTGCCGCACAAGCGACTTGATGGTCTTTCCCCAGCGGGGCATCGGAACCGTTGTCCCCCAAGAAAATCACCAGCGTATTTTCGGCAATCCCCAACCGATCTAAGCAATCCAGCACATCTCCTAACGATTTGTCCATCCCCTCAATCATCGAGGCAAACGCCTTGGCTGGTGCGGGCTTGTCAGCCGCTTGGTAATTGTCAGCAAATCGGGGATCCGATTCGAACGGCGTATGTACCGCATAGTGTGACAGGTGCAAAAAAAACGGCTGTTGATCGGCAACCGACTGTTCCATTTGTGCAATCGCCTCCAGCGTCAAAGCTTCTGTCAAATAGATATCCTGGCCGTGATATTTTTCCAAATCAGGTACGGGACGATTGGTGTCTTTGCCAAAGTTTTTTAAGCCGTAATGGCTGCCCGGGTGCCCGATCTCCGAGCCAGCGATGTTGATCTCAAAACCTAAATTGGTCGGATCGCGCCCGGCAGTCGAAGCCGGTCCGAAATGGGCTTTGCCCAGGTGAATCGTGCGGTAGCCGGCCTGCTGGAGCAGATGGGGGATCGAAAATTGATCGGCTCTCAACCCATTCCAATTCCAATCCGGCGGGCCCATTGGGTTGCGATTGTTCTGAAACGGAGCAATCCAATTGGTCGTTCGATGCCGAGCCGCATTTTGACCGGTCATCATCGACAGCCTGCTGGGCGAACAAACGCTCATCGCGGAAAATTGATTGAAACGAATCCCTTGGTCTGCCAAGCGCTGCATATTGGGGGTGCGAAAGTAATCATTCAAAGGATAACGCTGCGGGTTTCCCTCAGCATCGGTCAAGAAAGAAACCGAGGTGTCCATTACGCCCATGTCATCCACCAAAAAAAATACGATATTCGGTCGGTCCGTGGCGTCGACGGTAGCCAAAGCCAAACTTTGGCACAGCAGGAAACACATCCCGTAACAAATGATCCTTGCGAATCGGGGATAGTATCGAGATCCGTTATTTTGTGTGAATTTGCGATTGCTCATCTAAACGTTAATCCTGTTGAATTCCTCGTGATTCGTCGGCAGTCTCAACCACGCCATTCCGCGTAAGCCTGCAGTGCAAGACTCAAAAAACGCTCGGATTGTTTCGCGATGCCTGGGCAAGTTGATTCTCGCGGCCCGGCAATATTCAAGACGGAAAACCCGGACTGACCTAGCCACTGATTCAATTGATCCAGCAAGGGATCAGTGGCCCCGACGGGAACCCCATCTTCGGCTGCCGAAGGCGATTCCGCCCCTTCCAGCGTTTCCGTTTCTTCCGTTATCTCCCACTGAGCCAAATCGAGGCACAGATAGGGGCGTTGATGTTTCAGTGCCATCCGGCGAGTCAACTCGGTGCCACCGACAGTTTGATCTCGATAAAGTATTAACGTTGCATCGGAATCGATCACATTGCGCTCCGTGCGAACGGCATAGTCACGGCTTTCGGTTTCGCTCATCTGATAGCTGTTGGGAATGCGGCCATCCTCTGCTCGACGGCCCTTGGGACACCAGCCACCATGTTCGATTTCCAAAAAAATGGCCACATCCAAGGCGGCTCGATCCACCCCGGTTTGTCCACCGGAAACGATTTTTTTCAGTGCCATACCGTTGGGACCTTTCTCTCCTATGCCGAACGAGCCTTATCCCTAAAGGGGGCAGCCCTTTTAGGGACAAAGCTTAGGCTAATTTTTCAGATTAATCCGTCTATTTTAACCTATTTTTGACTTAAGTTTGATCCCACTACCTTTTTTTCGATCAAAATAAGAATTGTCAGAATCTAATGGGTGAGTCGGGGGTTATATTGGGAACAGGTTCAGCACATCGATTCTAAAACGTAAAGTCTTCTGGGAGATACGACTGACTATCGCCTCGGTGATGCGAGCGACTGGAATAGTCGCCCGACTCTCCGGGTCGGGACCCAGTATACAAAACAGTTGACATTGGCGTTGAGGATTGATAAGTCCCAGCCTTAAGTCCCAGTCTTAAGTCCCAGCCTTTTAGCGAGTTGTAGCATTACCATGAAAAAAATTGAATCGAAAGTTAGTTTGCTATCGGGATTGGCACTTTGCCTAAGTTGGGGATTCATTGCCAGTGACCATTTGTGCAGTCAACAAATGGTGGAGCAAGATTTGGCTGATTCGATCGATCCAGATCAAATTGAACCAGACCAAGTTCGTTTCTTTGAATCAAAAATTCGGCCGGTGTTGGTCAAAGAGTGCTACAGTTGTCACTCCAATGAAGTCGGTCAAGTGCGGGGTGGATTGTGGCTGGATACGCGTGAAGCGGTATTGGCGGGGGGCGATTCCGGGGCAGCCGTTGTTCCTTTTGACGTGGAGGCCAGTTTGCTTTGGAATGCGATCAATCATATCGACTACGCGATGCCGCCGCGAAAGAAATTGTCTGACCAAGTCATCGAAGATTTTCGAACATGGATTGAGATGGGGGCACCCGACCCGCGCACCAATCCACAACCGTCAATCAAGACCACCATTTCAGCTGCCGAAATTGAAGCCGGTCGCCAATTTTGGTCGTTTCAAGCCCCGCTTTCGGTGAACGTGCCGACCCTCGACTCCACTTGGCCGCAAACTCCTATCGATCAGTTTGTGATGGAAAAATGGCTTGTCAACGGTATCGAAACCGTAGGCGAAGCGACAGCGGAAACCGTACTGCGGCGGTTGTGCTTTGACTTGATCGGCCTTCCGCCTACCGACCTTCAGCAACGGCGTTTCATGCGCGATTGGAAACGCGATCCCCAATCGGCAATCGAACGGCAAGTCGACGAACTTTTGGCACTTCCAGAGTTCGGCGAACGTTGGGGGCGGCATTGGTTAGACGCCGTCCGGTACGCCGAGAGTTCAGGCCGTGAAGTCAACGTGACGTTTCCCCATGCCTGGCGATATCGCGACTATGTGATCGATTCGTTCCGTAATGACAAACCTTACGATCGTTTTCTGCTGGAGCAATTGGCGGGTGATTTGTTGCCTGTTGATTCCGACCAGCAATGGCAGCAAAACTTGGTTGCTACCGGGTTTATGGCTCTCGGTCCGAAAGTTCTGAATGAGCGAAACGCGCGCCAGTTTCAGCTGGACCAAATCGACGAGCAAATCGATGTCACGACTCGCGTGATGCTGGGGGTTTCGGTTGCGTGTGCTCGCTGCCATGATCACAAAACCGATCCAATTCCGCAGTCCGATTATTATGCCTTGGCGGGAATTTTCAGTGGTATGACGACCCATTACGGTACCAGCGTAAATCAACAAAATCGACGAACCTCGAAATTGATCGCAATCCCCGGGGTTGACGAAGCTAAGCTAGGACAGCCAATTTCGCGAACCGAAATGAAGGAGCTGCAATCCGAATTGGCTAAAATGCGAGACGACGTTCGCGATCTGACCCGGCAGCGAAACCGGGATCGCAATCGTTCAGATACGCAAGCTTTACAGCGTCAAATCATTTTATTGACAAATCAGATCGGCAGTCTGCAATCGATGCTGGATGGCTATAACCGAAGAGGCGAACCCGTGGCTTTTTGCATGGGAGTCCAAGACGCCAGTCCGACAAACCAGCGGATTTTGGAACGGGGGGAACTGAATCAACCTGGCGAATTTGTAAGTCGTGGATTCCCTCAAGTTTTATGCAGCGAGCCGACCAAGATCAGTCGCCAATCGACAGGTCGCTTGGAATTTGCTCAGTGGGTTGCCAGCCCTCAAAATCCCTTGACGGCTCGCGTGATGGCCAATCGGATCTGGCAACACTTAATGGGGCATGGATTGGTCCGCACTGCCGATGATTTTGGAGCGACAGGGGACGCACCGACACACCCTGAGTTACTGGATTACCTGGCATTAAAGTTTGTGGAACAGGGTTGGAGCACCAAGCAATTGATCCGTTCCATCGTGCTGTCAAAAACGTATCGTATTAGCAGCCAACACCATGAAGCCAATTTTCAAATTGATCCCGACAACCAGTTAATTTGGCGACGAGAAATCAAACGTTTGGAAGCCGAAGCAATACGGGATGCGATGCTGGCGATCAGCGGCAACTTGGATCGCCAGCGTCCAACTGGGTCTTTGATTGCAGAGGCGGGTGACGGTCGCGTTCGCGGCAACCAGATCGTTGGGGCTCAACTCAAGCCAACGACCGTTTCCACGGCATCCACGTCAGCGACAGGTCGGGAAAGGGTGGCTCAAGCCGTTCTTGGTCGAATTTCGGAAGGAGTAATCCAACCCAAAGTGACTTCGCTGGATCAGGTCGGCAATTACCGCAGCATCTATCTGCCGGTTGTTCGAGATAATTTGCATCGTATCTTGGAAGTGTTTGATTTTGCCGACCCCTCGATTGTGATTCCACAACGCGATACTTCCAATACGCCAGACCAAGGCTTGTTTTTTCTCAACAGTGAATTCGCGATCGCTCAAGCCGATGCTTTGGCAAATCGTTTATTGGATGCAGAGGAAACACTCGATCGGCAAGTGGAGTTGGCGTTTCAATTGACGTTGGGCCGATCCCCGACTCAACCTGAGCGAGAGGTCATTCGGCAATTCGTCGAACAATTTGAAGTCCATGTCGCTGATCGCGGCCCTCGGCGGGGTGCCGAACAACGCCGTCGGAATGTCAGAAACGATGGCAGCAATTACTTTCGAAGGCAATCCGAACCTGTCGATCCGGCAGTTACAGTCGCTCGACAACGAGAAATTCAACATAAAAAGCTGAGTGCATTCTGTCAGGCGATAATGGCTTCGGCAGAATTTCGGTACTTAAAATAGTCACCATTAAATTCAGATACCGTTGCTTTACCAATCGCTTTGTTGTCCGCCGCTCGCCTCAATAAAAACCCATCAACTAAGGATTTCCCATGAGCCTCCAAAATTTGCAATCTCCCTTTCCAGTTTCGTCGCTCTCGCGACGTCGCATGCTGCAATCGTTGTCGTCTGGTTTCGGCTATTTGGCCTTTTCCTCGCTGGCGACACTGGCCGCTGCCACGGATGACCGATCGCTAAAAGATCAGACCAGCCCCTTACAGCCGAAAGCGCCCCACCTGCCGGCCAAGGCGAAGCGAGTGATTTTCCTTTGCATGCGGGGGGGCCCGTCTCATTTGGATACCTTTGACTACAAGCCCGAACTTGAGAAACTCGACGGCCAGGCAGGGCGAGGCCGGGGACGGTTGATGAAGTCACCTTGGAATTTTACCCAGCAAAAATCTGGACTTTGGATATCCGAATTGCTGCCGCAAATCGGCCGAGTATCAGAAGAACTCTGTTTGCTGCGAGGGATGCATACCGACTTGCCAGTACACCCTCGGGCTATGAATCAATTGCACACCGGTAATGTCCAATTTATCCGTCCATCGCTGGGGGCCTGGACGTTGTATGGGCTGGGAACCGAAAACGAAAACCTACCGGGGTTTGTCACCATCAATCCTCCAGCTGGTTCAGCCGCCGAATACAGTAGTGCTTTTCTGCCAGCCATTTATTCGGGCACACCAGTGCGTTCGAACAACCGCCCGTTCGGTTTGGCCGGTGGAAGAAGTCGGCCAAATCGACGGTCGTCCGGCAATAGCAACAGCTACCCTGACATCAGCAATCCCCGACTGAATGATGGCCAGCAACGTCAACAAGTGGACTTAATTCAAAGCCTCAATGAATTACAGAAACAAGATGATCCACAAGGCACGATCGATGGGGTGATCGAATCGTATGAGTTGGCATTTCGAATGCAAACGGCGGTTCCCGATTTGATGGATCTTTCTCAAGAGACTGAGGCGACTCTGCAAATGTATGGAATTGGCAACGGCCCCTCGAATAATTTTGGACAGCAGTGCTTAATGGCTCGTCGGTTCGCCGAAGCCGGAGTTCGGTTTGTAGAAATCTCACATAATGGCTGGGATACCCACAACAACATGTCTAATCAGCTTCCCAATCTCTGCTCGCAGATCGATCAACCGATCGCCGGTTTGATCAAGGATCTAAAACAGCGAGGGTTGCTGGAGGAAACTCTGGTGATTTGGGCGGGAGAATTCGGACGAACTCCCCATGCTCAAAACGGCAACGGACGGGATCACAACAATCGGGGCTTCACTACTTGGATGGCCGGCGGAGGCGTCAAAGGTGGATTCAGCTACGGCGAAACTGATGAAACAGGTGGCGAAGCGGTTGTCGGCAAGTGTCATATTCACGACTGGCACGCAACTATTCTGAGGCTGTTAGGATTCGACCATCAGCAACTAACGTATCGCTATGCTGGTCGTGATTTCCGCTTGACGGACGTCTACGGCAATGTGGCCAAGGAAATCATCGCCGGTTAACGGATAACGGTTAACGATTAACGTCACGTCGTACAAGTTCCAAAAACATTGAGTCAGTCGGTGACAGTAATCGGCGAGAGGTCTGGCTCACCCAAATTTGAGGGTGGGTGAATTTGGTGGTCATTGATTTCCTGAGAGATCGTGAATGAAAATTGACGATTTCCCAAAACGGCAGAGTCGCGAAGCGACGACAGGGACCAAGAAAGAGGACTGGAATTTAAAATTCGCCAATTAAACGACGCCATTAAAAATGACAGGCATTTTTACCATGCCGGCAATGTAGAACAATTGTCCCCAATTGTTTTGGCGTAACGAGAGTTGCCTCAAATCGGGTGCAGAACCATTGAGGACAATGGTTCTACATTCTTGCCCATTGATTTAACGCCGTGAACGGTTACGCCAATTACTGGCGACCCTTTGGTTGCCAGCAATTGCAAGAAAACCCTCCGGCGTTAAGACAGAGGGGTGATATCGCCAGCGGTGCAAACGAAACAAACTGACTGAATGTTAGTTTCGTCGACGACGCAACAAGGCGGCCAAACCTGCCAAGCCAAACAGACTCAAGCTGGTTGGTTCGGGAATGACACTCACCGAGACATTGTCGATGAATAAGTGGCTTGAGCTCCCAGTTGCAGCGCCCGTAGCGGCCACGAATTGGAGTGTCACTCCGCCAGAGACGTCTGGCCCAGCGGTAGTGAAAAATTCAAACTCTTGCCAACTGCTGGTTCCAGTAAAAAAGGGAGATCCCCCCAATATTTCACTGCTCGAAACGCCACCGCCGTCAAGTTCGGAGAAAAATTCCGCAATCGCGACGCCACCCGCTTCAAAATTGCCTTTGGCTGCAAACCTGATTCGAATTAAATCACCTGGATTGACCATTCCGATGCCAAGATTCGCCTGTTTGACTACGGCTCCCAGGGTGGTTGAGTTATTTAAAATCTCTCCAGCCCAATTTCCGGCAAAGGAATCGCTGGTCACACCAAAAGTAGCGGCCCCGGACAAATCTTCCCATCCCGTCGTGTCACCCGTTTCAAAATTTCCGTTGGTGGTCAAATCGGCCTGGGCCACTGGAACCATGGCCATGGCAACTAAAGCTGCCATTAAATTGCGGGTTAAAAACTTAGACATTATCATCACTCCTTGGGCGCAATGGCCCTGTTAAAACGGGGAACTCAGCATTGCCAAGTCGACATGCTAAAAAAACAGCCAAAAAACCGGTTTCAAGATTGCTCACTGTAAGCCGATTTTGTCTGAATTCAAGCCCTTAAATCAAGTTTTGACCGTTTCTTTGGGCGAAATGTGGCCGACTGGCTTATTGATTAAACGTTCGAAATGCGCCAGTTGAGGAGTGGCCCAGAGATCACTTACTAATGCTAACGGAAGGGCGTGAGCCGTCCGGTGCCGAACGATTGGTTAACAAAACGGCAACGTGCGAAAAAACAGCCACCGGGGCCCCTTGGGATTGGGC
>JBGTHU010000472.1:0-7019 GCA_041745975.1 Mariniblastus sp. | reverse complement strand
ATGATCGCATCTTCTTTGATCAAGGCTCGTTTGCGATTCTGTATTCGAATAACTCGATATTTTTGAGCGAGTTTCAAGCCATACCCGAACCGGGAATTTCGCTATTGGCATTTCTGACAGCGATCGGATTATTATTGCAGCGGCAAAGAAACCAGAAAAACTTTTTTTGAGAAAGTTCCATGAGTACACCAGGCTCTCAATACGACCTGTTATTTTCTGTTCTCGCTTTGCAAAACAAGTTTGTACTGCCAGATCAATTGATCGCAGCCCTCAATTTTTGGGCGATTGACAAACGGCAATCACTGACCGATTTGGTTGCTGAACGGGGGGCTATCTCGGATTCAGATCGACAATTGCTACAACGCCTTGTCCAGCGGCAACTGGAGGTTCACGGCGATGTAGAGTCCAGCCTTTGTCAAAATGGCGGGATCATCGATCTGGCCGAACATGGTTCGCAAATCGATGATTTCGAACTGCGGGAACAATTGGAATCACTCGCCAACCAATCTATAAATTCGCAGTTGACAATAACCCGAGTGTCGGGCCATGAAGCGATTTCTGGAGCGAACAGTTTATTGAAGCCGGGAATTTTCATTGCCAAAGGGCGAGTGGGATCGGAGAGCCAAGGCGATCGAATCGACGACCAGGATCAAACCCAAGTTCTTCAAACGGATCTGACCACCCCCGACGAACCGGCGACGGCCGATTTGATTACAGCAGTACGTGGCACCAGCCCCCCTGCGACCTGTTCAGGCGTCAATTACAACGGCTCATCCGATTCGGAACTGGACGCGACGGCGGCCAGCCGACCCGTTTCCGGCCCAAGCAATCGTTCGGATCCCAACCATCTTTCTTTTAACAATGCCTCCCCTGCTGGGCTTGGTGAATCTCTCACTGCATCGCGATTTTCCATCCTCAACTCACATGCCAAGGGTGGGTTGGGCGAGGTCTTTTTGGCTCGCGATAACGAACTCGATCGAGAGGTGGCCCTGAAGGAAATCCAACGCAAGTTTGCTACCAACGAGGAGGCCAGAGTCCGCTTCGAACTGGAAGCCTGTATCACCGGTGGCCTGGAACATCCCGGCGTTGTTCCCGTTTATGCTTATGGGAAATACCCGGATGGTCGTCCATTTTACGCGATGCGATTTATCCGCGGTCGTTCGATGAAGGACGAAATTGCGAACTATCACAAAAAAATTGAATCGCGGGCTTCTCAGGATGAACTTCGCTTGGCGTTACGGGGATTGCTGACCCGGTTTGTCGATACATGTCAAGCGATCGGGTACGCTCACAGTCGCGGTGTGGTGCATCGTGATCTCAAGCCGGCCAATGTGATGTTGGGCAAATATGGCGAAACTTTGGTGGTCGACTGGGGCCTTGCCAAATCGGTTGGTCGCGATGAATATCACTATAGCCCGGATTAAGTGACATTGATGCCGATCAGTGGATCCAGCGGTTCGGGCACCATGCAAGGAAGTACCCTCGGCACGCCCGGCTACATGAGTCCCGAACAAGCGGCTGGTCGCTTGCATGAGCTGGGGCCCGCCAGTGACATCTTCAGTCTTGGTGCGACATTGTATAGCCTGTTGGTGGGCACGCAGCCGTTCGAAGGCAAGAATGCAAGTGAGATCCTCGCCAATGCCGTCGAAAATCGCTTTACCGAACCGATCAAAAAACTGCCACAAGTACCACGCCCCCTCAACGCCATTGTGATCAAGGCGATGGCGACAGCACCGACGCAGCGATACCATACGGCGATGGAATTAGCGGCTGACGTGGAAGCCTACCTGACCGACGATTTGGTGTCGGCCTATCAGGAAACGCTGTGGGAACGGTCCCACCGTTGGATTCGCAGACATCGCACGTTGGCGACCGCTACTTTCGTTTTGATCTCAACTGTTGGATTCGCGGCAACTATTGGAGCCGGTTGGTTAAATTCGGAAAAGAACCGCACACTAGCCGCCCTAAAGCAAGTACGTTTTGAACAGCAAGAGAAGTCCAAAGCATTGGATGCGAAATCCGAAGCATTGGATGCGCTCACCGAGGAACAAGAAAGAACCAGTCTCGCCCTGGCCGCAGAAACCCGCGCTCGCCGTCAGACCCGCGAGATGCTAAACACCATTTCAGATGACTTGGTGGGCGAATTGATGGGACAACAAGTCTCTCTGAGCGAATCGCACCAGCATTTCTTTGACCGGGTGCTTGAGCAGTTCGAGCAATTCACCACATCCACCGAACCGACTGCTGAAGGACATAACCTGCGGGCCGATGGCTACTTCCGAGTTGCCAACTTACAGCGTCGCTTGGGGAGACTGGATCAGTCCGAACAAGCCTACGTCCAAGCCATCAAATCCTGGGAAAAATTGGTCGCAGACTTTCCCGACAACTCAAATTACCAACAAGATTTAGCAGCAGCCCAAGCTAACTTGGGGTTAGTATTTGCCAGCCGAGCCAATTATCCTGAGGCGCTGAAGCGATACTCGCAAGCAGCCGAATTATTTTCGAGTTTATTGGCTGCAAATCAAGCGTTGAGTGAGCCAACTTTAGTTGAGGATGCGAAGGGCTCGACGGCTCTGGCAACCGTAGATGAATCAACTGACGAAACTCAATTTGTCACGACCTCATCAAACGTACTTGATGCCGTCACGATTAGCAAAATGGAATTGGAGCTGGCCCGACTCAACGGGAATCTGGCCAACACCTTAGTTCAATTGAATCGCCGCAATGAAGCGGAGCGATACTATCAACAATCGATTCAGGGCTTTTCTCAACTCCCTTCCGGCTTAGACGTTGCGGCAGCTGCCGATCAGGCGCGCGTCTTGGGAAACTACGCAGCCTACCTTTCCCGCGAGCCAAATCGGTTATCGGAGGCTCGCGAGTTGATGGAATCTGCCTTGGCGGCCTTGACACCGACAGAAGAATCCAGCCAGCGTAAACTGGCGGCCAACCTGCGACTTGATCGATCAACCTACCGAAAAAATTTGGGAAAGCTCCTTGTCGCGCTTGGCGAGAAAACCGAGGCGATCGAAATGTCACGAGCCACCGTGCATGATTTGGCAGAACTTGTTTCGGATTATCCCGCGATCGTGAATTATCGCCGCGAATTGGCCACCAACCAAATTCAATTGGCGAATCTATTGCGAGATACAAGCCCGGATCAGGCCACCGCAGAATTTTCGACAGCCATGCAGTCATTTGAACGAATCGCTGCCGAGAATCCGGGCCAAATTCGCACACAACTTGAAATTGCCCATAGTTTCGATAGCTGGGGAACTTGGCTGTATGAAACAGACTTTGAAGCGGCCAGGACTTTTCTTGAAAAGGCCCGCGGCATCCGACGCGAACTCCTCCAAGCCGATCCACTCAATCCTACCCTGGAAAATGAATGGTTTGAGGGTGAAAACAATCTGGCTAATCTACACCGGATAAAAAAAGAATATCCACAGGCAATTCCGATCTACCTCGATTTGATGGAAGCACTTGAAACAACTGAAAATCCAGAAGACGATGAACTGTTCTTCGTAAAACAAAGGATTGTCCGCTTTGGCTTAGCCGATTCATTGTCACGGTCGGATCAATATGAAAAAGCCTTGCCGATTTGGAACCAACTAATCCAGAATCGTGACGATCCCAACTGGGGTGCTTTTGAACTACAACGAGCGATCTGTCTGATTCGCACCGGTTCCACCGAGGAAGGATTGGCGATTGCGACAGCCGTGATTGAGGTTCCCGAACCGATGCCGGTCTGGCTGTTCGATATGGCTTGCTGTTATGCCATTGCCCATGAAATGGCTCCCCCCGTAAACGAAGCGGTTCAAGCGGAAGATGATTCCATCCCAGAGTCCGAGAAAACCCGCGAGGAATTCGCTGTATCAGCGATCAAGTTTTTGAATTTGGCCGGAGAAGCTGGTCTTTTTGAATCCAAAGAATACCGAGACCACGCATTAGGGGACAACGATTTGGACTCATTAAAAGACCGCCCCGATTTTATTCGATTTCAACAAAAATATCTTGTTATCAAACTGGGGTTGTTTCAATAGATGTAAATCGCTTGTCTGTTCTGGCAGATTTTCACTCGGTCGAAACGGAATTCGTATCGGCGATTCTTAAGGAAACGTCATAAATTTTAGCAGAATCAGTTCCATCCGTTCCGTCTCGAGGTGAATCCGTGAGTAAAAAAAGCCGCTTCCCAAAAATAAGCTCCCGTCGAAAAACCAGAAAAAATCAATCGTATCAGACCAATCACCAGTATGAAAACTTGGAGCCCCGACTATTGCTGGACGCTTCCGCGTTCAACCTGCTGGTTAACGGAAAATTCGAGGATGTCAACGGGACGACGTTGGGATTGATTCCATCGACATCGGTACCCGGTTGGAATTCGACCCCCGATACACTTGGAAGGCAGTTGGTCGCCATTACGCCCACCCAAACCTCTCAGGGAAACGTCCTAAGACTGGATAGTCGAACGGGGCATCACGATCGGGTCTATCAAGATGTAAACGTTGTCGCTGGCCAAAAGTATCTGCTTCAGTTTGAGTTGCTGGGACAAAACGGCACAACACCAGGATCGGAGGAAGTGCGCGTTCTCTGGGACAATGAGTTTGTCGGCTTTTTCAAAGGCTTGGACAAATGGCAATCGCTGGGTATTGAAATCACGGCCCGATCAACGGGCACATCGCGGCTTGAGTTTCGTGAAAACTATCAAAATGGGACGGGCGGTGATGGAATCGGACCGTTGCTGGACAATATCTCGCTGGTTCCGGTCAAGGGTCTTTTGTTTGAGAACGGTAGCTTCGAGGAAGGGCCGCTGTCTCCAGATCAACGCATCTATCATCTTTCGGAGATTCCCGGTTGGGTCAGTGATGGGCCGGTTGAAGAACGCCAAATTCGTCTCCGTCCGTACTCACAGGAAGGGCCTCGTGGGCAGTATTACTGGACGCTGGATTCTTCAGCTTCGCGGTATGACCGAATTTTTTATCCGATTCCCACTGAAAAAACCAAGAACTACGTGCTTTTATTCGACATTAGGTCTCAAAGCGAGTCGACTGATGCTGGCAATCAACTTCGAGTCCGATGGAATGGTGCCTGGCATGCAACGCATTTCGCGACGAACAACTGGCAGACCAACTCTGTTCTTCTTTCTGGCAAACGTGATGGCGTAACTTGGCTTGATCTGCGCGAAGCCGCCGCCGGCCCCGGTGGCTTTGGCGATGGGAAAGGGCCATGGCTGGACAACTTTAGACTCTATGAAGTTGATAACAGCTTAGCCGAAAACGCAGCGATCGTTTTGGCAGAAAATGGCGAACTCACCAATGATCAGAAAGTAAATGTTCAACTGTTTGACGGCGATTCCAAGGCGACCTCTATCAGTTTTGACATTTTGCCTCAATTCGATCGTTCCGATAATCTTGCTGCCGCAAAGGATCGCTTGAACGTTTCATTGCTTCTGGCGGATCCACCTCACACAGTTCTATTAGATAATGGTGTTGCCGGAAGCCCTATTTTCTCACTGACTGAAAAGGGGGCCGAGTTCCCGGCTGGTCGAGTCCAGTTTAATGGTCGGACAGTAACCATTGATTTGACCGATCTCCCATCCCAAGTCACGAATTTCGATGTCTTGTTTCAGGCCATCGACACAGACTCCGACAGCGAGTCGAAATACTTTATCAGTTCGATCCGTCGTGATTTCGGTGGTAATACATCCCCCGCATTCCTACGAGACGTCCCGATCTTTTCTCCGGGCGGGGCATTGGATTTCAGCACACTTAACAATGCCTCAAACATTAAAGTTGAGGTGGAAAACGTCCGCTTGGTCAGTGGCACCGGACAATACACTGCAGACCTTCAGGTAAAGAGTCTGGCCGGCAATCCAGGCCGAAACGTCGCGATAATATTCGACAATCTTCCTGCTGGCGTCACGATTACAAATCCCTCTGGATTAACGGCAGGTGGCCACCCTTATCTCAACATGCGTCCTGCCATCTTGCCGGGTGGTCTGCGTAAAGGTGAATCGAGTGGATTAATCACGATCAATTTCGTATCGCCAAGTCTGACCAAATTTGCGTTCTCGCCCAAGGTCATGGTGGGGTCACCGAATCGCGCTCCGGTCTTTCCGGCAATCGGTGATATTGTGATTACGCCCGGCGACACACGGCTAATAAATCTAAGCGTCACCGATCCCGATGGTGACACGCTTAAGTATTCGCTGGTACCAGGTCCTCAAATGCCCACGACCTTTTTGAGCAGCGACGGTTTTCTGGAGCTCGCTCCCGCGCCGGATCAAATCGGCAACTATAACTTTTTTGTCGAAGCCACCGACGGTGTACTGCGAGTTCGTCGATCCGTAAATGTCAATGTTCAAGCTGATCCAATCACGACGACTCGAATCACGGGCTATGTACTCGATACTTTCCAAGCACCCCTTCCGGGAATACCCATTGAGCTTGGCACCGCGACTTCGATCACAGATGCCACTGGAAAATTCGTAATTGAATTTGTTGGTGTAACACCGGCCGATGCACTGGTCATTCGGGGGGAACTTTACCCTGGCCCGGGGGTATATCCTTATATCGCCGAAATGCTCCCTCTTCTCTTCGGGAGGGATTTGTATCCGAACGTCAATAACGTCATCCTTCGTCCGATTTACTTGCCAGCTTTGGATTTGAGCCAAGGTGATTTCATCGATCCGGCCAATAACAGTATCGTGGACGCAACCCTGCGAGCCGGCGAGGCCCCGACAGAAGTCTTTGTGGCCGCCGGAACACTACTGGATCAACAAGGCAATCCATTTTCAGGCTTGGTAAGCATTACTGAAGTGCCTGCCAATTTCACACCAGCTGCCTTGCCTCTAAACCTTTTGCCAGATGTAGTGATCACCATTCAGCCCGGCGAAATGGTCTTTACGGTACCTGCGCCACTGACGTTTCCGAACCGGTCGGGATGGGCACCGGGAACGTTGATGGACCGGTGGTCGATCAATCCGGTGACCGGTGACTTTGACAACGTTGGCGAGATGCGAG
>JBGTHU010000471.1:0-3715 GCA_041745975.1 Mariniblastus sp. | reverse complement strand
GCCATTCTTCAATTGCCAATCCTCCATCGGGTTTGTCCAGAACGATTTGCTCAGAACGATTTGCTCAGAACGATTTGCCCAGAACGATTTGCCGATCCAGGGCCATGTCTCGGTTTCTTAAGGCCAAATCAAAACATTTCTTCATTGTACAAAACCATCTGTCGGTACGAAACCGTTCAAACAATCTCTTTTGCGATCATCAGCGCTTATTGGACAGGCTATCTTGATTCAGATTAAGCCACCTTAGGGCAACCTGCAATGGTTTTGCGGCTTAAAACCATTGTTCTCTTTAAAACTTCGTCGGATTCTGGGCTTATCGTTAAATCCAAATTGGTCGCAAGCTACAATTATTGACGGTCGTTATGTCTGGTTTTCGCCAAAATCTCACACACCTTTTCGTCAAATTGATCGCTATGAAGATAGATTTTCAAACACTCGCAACAATTCCAGAGAAAAGAACGGGAACAACCATTTCAATGTCGTTCCAATCGAATTTGATCAAATTGGGGATGGCGATGATGGTCATTCCTTTTGTCGTTCCTGCCTCCAACAGCTTGGCTCAAGATCTATCTGATGTGATCAATCGTGCTGAGAAGAGTGTGATTCGGATCGAGGTTGCGGGAACTGGGGGTGATGCACTTGGTAGTGGTTTCGTGGTTAGCGAAACGGGCGTGTTTGTTACCAATGTACATGTGATGTCGGGTGCCAGTCGAGCAATGGCTCACTTTGAAGATGGAAGAGCATTTGAAATTTCCGGAACCTATTTGATTGACGTCCCCCGAGACATCTGCATTGGGCAACTAAAATCGAGCCCTGGGTTGAAGTTTGAACCGATTACCGTTTCCGATAAGGTGCCTCGCAAGGGGGAACAGATCGTAGCCCTCGGATGTCCCCAAGGGCTCTCCTTCTCTGCAACTCGCGGAATCATCAGTGCGATTCGGGAGCGAGATGAGTTTCGTGAAATGGTGGGACGACCTAAAATGGAGGGAACCTGGATTCAAGTCGATGCGGCGGTTTCAGGGGGGAACAGCGGCGGACCGATGATCAATAGTGTCGGTGAAGTGGTTGCCATGAGCACTTTAGCCTCTCGCGGTGATGCCCAAAACTTAAATTTTGGAGTTTCCGCCAGCGATATTCGAGAGGCTTTGTCGAAAATCAATCCTGCTGAATTGACAGCGTTGCCCGAGGGGATTGGGAAACTTGAATTGGCCGAGGTCAGTCCGGAAACCAGTGAGACCTTCATCGGTCGATCCGAGATCCCGACTCAGGCGTTGCAAGAGTACATTGACCAGGGCCGTCAAAACTATCGCGATTTGGTGCGAGATTTGCGCAGATATGCTACTGAAACCAAAAAAACATACGACCTGATGAGAAAGGGCGAGCCGTTTATTCCGTCGGCTGCTGGAGCCAATCCGAATACGGAGTACGTTTTCTACAAAGATCGAAAACAAGAAAAATATTTTTTCCGCAGTGAAGCAACCAAAAAAATTCGCGTTGCAGAGAAACAGTCGTTGATGACAGTGCTCAACGAGGTTGCCAGCAAATTGGGGCGAGAACCCGATAACGACTCACTTTATCAATTGCTAACTCATGGAGGTCCGTTTCTCGATCCGCGTCGCGCTAACAAAGTCGGATTCATGCGGGATGCGACTGTCATCCATGCCTATAACGAACACGATGTGGCCGTCGTATATGACGATTTACCTTATTTATTATGGGTAAAATCGACTGCTGGATTGGCGGCTGGCCAAACGATAGCTCCTTGCATGGTTTACGTTGCCGGAACTAAGACAGTAGAAATTCCCGGTAAAACCCCACGGTCAATTACGGTTCTGAATACCGTCACCGAGACAGAGCTACATGAAGCGATCTTTGGCAGCACGAACAACTCGATCGCCACTAGCTCGGACGATGTCCATCGAAGCCATAATGACAGTGTCGAGTCGCAATCAAAGGAATATCGAATTTGGACTGACAATACAGGCCGTTTTTCTATCGAAGCAGTGCTGGTCGAATCCAAGGGAGGCAACGTTCGCCTCCGCAAACGGGATGGGAGTGAGGTTTCTCTACCGATAGAAAAACTATCTGTCGCCGATCGAAAACTGGTGGATTGATCTGACACCAGTCGCTCGCATCATCGAGGCGAGTCAATATGAATTTCAACGCCAAAACCATGTATTATCGGTGCGAAGTCTCGACTCGAAGAGTCGGGCGACTATTCCGAGCCCAAAAAATCACAGCCTCGAAGAGGCGGGCGACGATACTCAGCCCATAAATTCATGGTTGCGGGGTGAAAGGGGACAAAAATTGAACCAATGGAGTTAAGCCGCATCTTCGTCGGTGCGACGGGTGGCTTCAGAAGAGATTTCGCCATCTTCGCCCACGTCTTCGAAACGTACACTTACTCGTCGAGAAACTCCCGATTCCTGCATGGTGATACCGTATAGCGTGGTGGCAGCCGTCATTGTTTTTTTCGAATGAGTTACGATGACAAAACGCGTCCAACCGAGAAAACTTTTTAGCACATCAATGAAGCGTCCAATGTTGGCTTCGTCAAAGGGTGCGTCGACTTCATCAAGCACGCAAAAGGGACTGGGCCGAAACTGGAAGATCGCCATCAACAACGAAACCGCCGTGAGGGCTTTTTCGCCACCGCTGAGTAATGAGTTATTAAACTGGGACTTGCCGGGAGGCGTCGCGATGATTTCCACACCCGCTTCCAAAGGATCGACTCCTTCTTCCAAAACAATATCGGCTTGGCCGCCGCCGAAGGTCTGACGAAACAACTTTTGAAAGTTCTGGCGAATTGCTTCTAAAGTCTCGACAAACAACTTGCGGCTATCGGCATCGATTCGTTGGATAATTTTCCTTAAGGTCTCCTTGGCTTCGACCAGATCCTGGTACTGGGCATCCATACTCAAATAGCGGCCTTCCAACTCTTCCAATTCTTCTAGGGCGTCCAGATTCACCGACCCGATTTCAGTCAATTGTTTTTTCAGACTCTTGATTTCATTTTCAACTTCGTCGGTGGGTTGTTCAAGTTGGCTGCTGGGAGCCTGAGCTAGATCTTTTATATCGATTCCGTAATCATCGTAAAGTCGTTCGGCCAATTGTGAGCGTTGCATTTCGATCTGTTCTTGCTGCAATCGCGATCGATGGAGTGCCTCATCGACTTGGGAGAGTTGTTCACGTTTTTCCGAAAGTCGTTGATTCAGTTCCCGCCGTTGAGAATCGAAACGAGCTCGATCTTCAGTGACTGACGCCAATTCGTTTACTGCAAGTTCACGAGATTTCAGCAACTCTTCCAAGGAGTCAGAAAGGGATCGGAATTGATTTTGGGATCGGCCCAGCGCTTGCTGGTCCGTATCTTGTTGTTGCTGGAGATCATTGAGGACTGATTGTTGCTTCTCCAGTTCCAGGCGAAGTTGTTGCACCCCGCTGTGCCAGTTTTCCAGTTGCTGTTCCGCTTTAGCCAATTCGACACGAGCAGAGGTCGATTGTTGATCCAATTCGGAACGTTGTTGCTGTGCTTGCAGGATTCGATTTTCAATCTCGTTGGACTGTTCGATCAATTGAGCAAGTTGTTGTTCTTCTGTCAGCAGCGATTGCCGAATTTGAGCTTGTTGCCGCTGAGATTCTTGTTGAATCGACTGAGTTCGCTTGACCTCGTCGTTGGATTGGTTGAGCTGGTTTTTGACTTGGTGGACGTTGACCT
>JBGTHU010000470.1:0-3167 GCA_041745975.1 Mariniblastus sp. | reverse complement strand
GAACTGTTTTGGCAGAACTGTTTTGGCAGAACTGCTTTGAATTGAGCGAGGAAAATTCCAAACAGTTGAAATTCAACCCTGAGTCGTTGTCGTTGGTGGGATCATTGATGTGGGATTCTTCAGATGGGCAAACAACAAAATCAAAAGGACATGTTCGAGCGGATTCAAAGCGCACCAACAACCTCTAATTATCTATTGGAACAAGTTCTTTTGCAAGCTATCTCGCACTTCCTTAACGAATTTTTCGCCAACTTTATCCAGTTCCATACTGTTGAGATCAGAAAAGAACATCGCGATTTGAATTTTGTATAAAAACCGACTTTCGGCGAAATGAAATCGCGGTTTGTCCGCCGCGTGCCAATTTCCGTCAACGGTCCAGGCATACCAGGACTTCATCACATGTTTATCCAATCCACGCGATTCAAATCGCGACACCCAAGCTTCCGACGTCTCGATGGGGGAATCGGAAATGCGAACCCTCCGCCGCTCACCAAGTATGCGATACTGGCTCGCGTTAAAGCAAATGTCGGGCGTGTGTGCTGCCGTAGGCCCGGTCGGCCCCAGCAGGACAAATACATTGGCCGTGTATTGTCCGTTGGTGTAGCTGCGGGCAACGTATCCAATCGGGTCGAGTTGATCCAATTCGACTTGTTGCAATTGCATTTGGTTGGACATTTGCCAATCGCCAATTTGGGTGGGAAAGTCGTTGAGTCGTTCGCCCCAGGTCACCAATTGGGGGTCTTTCCCCCAGCGGAAATTTTTTTGGCCATGATAGTAGCCTGGGATAATGGTCAGACACAAAGCCAAAATGGAGCCAATGAGTGCTATTGTTCGCATGGAGTTGATCGGATTAAAGGACGTAGGAGAAAAAGAAACATTTTTTATACCGCATCGGAAACCCCCGATGCGAAGTGGTTCAGGCAGGTGTTCAATTTATTCTATATGCAATAGGGCGTTTTTTTTACCGGTTCAATTTTCCAGTTCGGCACGAAGCGACTCAAGGCGATCCACTTCGGCGGGGGTCAAGATCGCGGTTTCGATGCCATTACTCACGGCTTGCTGCCAGGCCAAGAGTGAGGCATCACGATGAGTGGTTTGTTGGTTCTGCAGGAACAGTTTCCATTCCACCTCAGCAAGTTGCCACCAGAAACGAGGGTCTGTATCGCGACGGACAATCGACGACAATAGTTGTCGAGCTTCATTCAATTGGCCTTGGTTCATCAGAATTCGGGCTTTGGTATTGAGAAAGGAGGGGATTTCACCGGCCAGTTTCAGCGCCTGATCAATTAGGCTCATGGCGATCTCTTGTTTGTCCGGCATTTCGCCATACAAGGTGGCCAGATTATTTAACAGCACAAATTGATTGCGATCTAGTTTGAGTCCCTCTTGATAGAGTTCGATGGCGGCGTCAGCTTGGCCCGGTTGGCAACTGCGAATGTTCGCCAAGCTGCCGATGACAGTGACATCGTTGGGGAATTTTTCTCGTGCCAATTGAAGCAGGGGTTCGGCGGCAGCGAATTCTTCTGGAGTGGTGCGACCGGTGATTAAAATTTCGGACAACAGGTATACCAATTCCAATGAGGGTTTGGTTTGGAAGGCTTGCTGGAAAACTTCTATGGCACTTTTCTTTTGTTGACTCCTGACCAGAGCATAGATCAGCGAGCTCAACATCGTCGGGTTGAGGTTGGCCGCCTTCCGATACCATTCAATCGCCGGTTGTGGCCGATCAATCAATTCCCAGATCGAGGCAATTTGAACGTACAGTCGACCGCGCTGTAAGTCATTGAGTCTGGCGTTGGAAGTATCGAGTTGCGAGATGAAGTCCATCAACATCGGCTCGGCGCGTTCGCTTACTTCTGCCTCTCCGCGACGTTGCCACAAAGAAATTCGGAGGGCAAGGGGAGAAGGGTTGGGGACATTCTCGGTCTGAAGTCGATCGGACAGGATTTGGATAGTTTTTTCCGCTTGTTCCCAACTCTCTAGGTCGATCAGGCCCAGAGCCAATAACAACAATTGATCGGCATTGAGTCGGCTGGATTGGCTGACTCGACCGAGTGCCTCTAGCGCCATCTGCCGCAATTCTTCGTGACGCTGAGCATCTTGTTCGGGAGGGACCAATTCCGCCAATTCTCGATAGACATTGGAAAGAAGAATTTGGTCATCGATGGAGGTCTCGTTTTCGGATTGCAATTCCGCCAGCAGTTCTGCGGCTGTGGTGAGGCTCTTGAGTCGAACGGCGCTGGAGACATTGCTGCGTTCCCACAACACGATGGCTTGAGTCCGACGACCCGCCGGGGAATTGGTCGCTGCCTCACCTGACCCAGAAAGTAGTTTGGAAGCTTGCTCCCAATCTTCCGGGCGTCCGCGAGCCATCATTCGCCGAGCAAGCTGTGTTTTATAGGGCAAGAAATCGGGACGAAGTTGTACGAGTCGTTCCGTAAGTCGAATCGAGGTGTCTAAGCTGTTGATTCCGGGCACATTGTTCCGCGTGAAGAAATTTAAAATGATCTCCAAGTGTTGTGGATCTTTGGGCTCACTTTCCAAATAGCGAAGATAACATGCGGCAGCCTCATCGTCGTCAAGGGAGTCCAACAAAACCCCTCGTATAAAGACTTGCGTCGGAGCTGGCTCGAAGCTGACCAACCGATCGATCAAAGACTGTGCAAAATCGCGTTGTTCTTCCCGGCCCTCGGGACTCCCCGCCATCAGGGCGGCAGCGGCGTGGAATCGAAAGACTGACATCAGAGATTCCTGAGTGGCTCCTTGATCACTGGCGATGTCTCGCGCTGTGGCGGCTGCAGCGTTAGCTTCCTCTAATCGATTTTGACGCAAATAGACGGCGGCTAAGTTCAGCCATCCTCCGATGTCTCCCGGGCGATTCTGCGTGGCCGCCAGCGCGATCTCCTCGGCAGAACTTAGGTTCCCGCTGGCCAGACGCAACCCTACCATTCGGTTGAGTAGGGGATCAAAATTGGCGATCATGTCGGGATTCAGATAACCGAGAATTCGCGCGGCTTCTTCAGGGTTTTCCGTCAGCTCCGAGAGTCGCAACAGGGTTTGAGGGCTGCGGTCTCCCAGCTCAAAGGCTTGCTGATAGGATTGGCGAGCTCGTTGGCGAAACTGGGCGACAACGGCGGAGTCATCGCCTGCACTGGCAACTTGAGCTT